>NZ_RZQG01000020.1:0-20727 GCF_003998635.1 Mesorhizobium sp. M7D.F.Ca.US.004.03.1.1 | reverse complement strand
ATCGACCGGGTTGGGGATAACCCAGCTTCGCCTGCGCATGGCAGGGCTGAAGTAATTCAGCGCTCCGTTGGTCATGGTGACCAATCCGAAGGCGAATGGATAAAGCTTGGCCCGAAGAAACCGCCAGATCGGGCCTACGTCCTGCAGAGCAGGATTGTTGCGCTCCGAAACCACAACGTTGAGGCCGAGCCCTCGACTTGCCGCCAGCGACATCACGTTGGTGCGCGTAAGAAAGCTCAGGGTCACATCCGGAGCCAATATCTTGAGCGTTCGACGCAGAAGAAATATCCGACGCACGCCTGCAACAATTGCCCTTGTTCTGGACCTTTTCACCTGCGGCAATCCCAATCGCACGATCCTGACCGCAGGATCGAAATGGTAGTAGGGCGGGGGCCCCGGTGCCTCGAATGTAACCAGGGTTACCAGCCAGCCTCTTGCGGCCCACTGGTTGGCGAGGACATTGACGACATGTTCGGTGCCACCGGCGCCCAGTCCAGGCAGCACGATCAACACGTGCGGCCGGCGCGAGTCGGTGAGCGGATGTTCAGCCGCAACGGCATCACGATCCAGAAGTGCCAAGCCGACGCCATCCATCGACCGTTCCAATCCCACAGCCCCGATCCGTTAACTATCCAGCTTTTTGCCGCTCGGAAGAACTGCACATTTGGGATGCATCGAAGACGATCGATTACCTCTAAAGGTGGACTTGGGCGTAGAATTGAACCGAACAATAGAAAAGGTCCGCGTCTCGCTGTCGCTTGCGGCACTTAAGCTGGAGTTCGAATTTGATGCGCATAGCCTTTGTCGGTGCGGTGGAAGGATCCCGTGTTGCTTTCGACGCCCTCGTCGAAGCGGGTATGACGCCGTCGCTGCTTGTCACCCTTGCGGCCGACGCCTCCACACGCCATTCCGATTTTGTCGATTTATCGGGTCCGGCGCACGCTGCGGGCGTTTCGGTCCATCTGACCAAGAACATCAACGCGCCTGATACAGTCGCCTGGCTCGAACAAGGCCGCCCCGATTTGACGCTGGTGATCGGCTGGTCGCAGATCTGCCGAACCGAATTTCGTTCGGTCGCCCGCCTTGGGTCGGTAGGCTTCCATCCGGCGCCGTTGCCGCGCTTTCGGGGCAGGGCGGTGATCCCTTGGACGATCATCGCGAACGAAAAGGAGACTGGATCGACATTCTTTCGGCTCGATGAAGGTGTCGACAGTGGCCCGGTTATCCTGCAGAAGCTTTTTGCCGTGGCGCAGGACGAGACCGCGCGTTCGCTTTACGAAAAGCACAAGCAGGCCCTGCGGGAAATGACACCCCTCGTTGTGTCAGCGATCGCCCGCGACAACAGCGTGGGCGTTGCGCAGGACGACTCCCTCGCCAGCTACTGCGCCAAGCGCTCGGCGGATGACGGATCGATAGACTGGACGCAGCCGGCTGAGACCATTCTTCGCTTTGTCCGCGCTGTCGGCGATCCCTATCCAGGCGCCTTCACTGTAGGCGAGGGCAGCAAAATCGTCGTCGACAAGGCACGCATGTTTGCGGAGCGAGGGCGCTACATAGGGCTGACTGGCCAGGTTCAAGCGCATACCGACAGCGGTTTTGCCGTGCTTTGCGGCGACGGAGCAACCATTGAGGTGACATCCTGGCGCGGCGCCAGGCCCAAGATACACGCCAAGCTGGTGTCGGCCTGAGAGGGCTATGCTGGCCCGCTCTGTGCCACGGTCAGGGGCGTTGGCTTGCTTGGAAAGGGGTCTGCCGCTTCAGCTATTTGTTTGGCCGCGTTTGAACGAAAGAATGCTCAGGCGGCGATTGTCGGCCGCGATGAGGGTCGTTCTTGCAGATACCAGCGTACGAAGGCAGCCACCCCGTCCTGGATGCTGGTCTTGGGGCGAAAGCCTGTAAGGGTCTCCAGGAGACGAGGATCAGCATAAGTCGCCGGCATGTCGCCTGATTGCATCGGCAAAATCTTCCGGATGGCACGTTTGCCAAGGCAATTCTCGATTGTCTCGATGAAAGATAACAGCTCCACCGGCTGGCCGACGCCTATATTGACCACACGCCAGGGCGCCACGGGTGACAGCGTATCGAGGACACCTGGGCCAGACACCGGCCGACCGGCCACGGGCACACATCCGATGAGCCGAACGATGGCTTCAACAAGGTCATCGACATAGGTGAAATCGCGTTTCATCAAGCCTTCGCCATAGACTTCAATTGGGCGCTCGTTCTGGATGGCGTCGACGAACTTGAAGAGCGCCATGTCGGGTCGGCCCCAGGGGCCATACACGGTGAAGAACCGGAAGGATGTCGTCGGAATCTGGAAAAGATGCGAATACGAGTGTGACATCGCCTCCGCCGCCTTCTTGGTGGCCGCGTAGAAAGTTAGTGGCCAATCGGCCTTGTCAGTCTCAACGAACGGGATCGTTTCATTCGCGCCGTAGACCGAACTGGTGGAAGCAAGCAGCAGATGTCTGGGCTTCAGGTCACGGGCAAGTTCAAGGACGTTGAAAGAACCGACCAGGTTGCTGTCGGTGTAGCTTCGCGGATTGTCGATCGAGTACCGCACACCGGCCTGCGCGGCCAGATGGACAATCACATCGGGCATGGCCGATTCTGCCGCCCGCCGGAGCGCGTCCATGTTTTCCAACTGTCCGATGTGGAAGCGAAAGGTGTCGTATCGCTGAAGCAAGGCATTTCGGGATTGCTTCAAGGCAACATCGTAGTACGGCGTCATGCCGTCGAAGCCGGTCACGGAGTGACCCTCATCCAGTAGGCGGCGCGCCAGATGAAATCCGATAAATCCGGCGGTTCCGGTGATGAAATACCTCATTCGGCGGCCGCGGCAAAAACAGATCTCTCCGCTGCCACGCCCTCGCCGACATTCACATACTCAAAACCATGCTTGCAGACCTCTTCGCGCCTGTAGATGTTACGAAGGTCGACTACTACCTGCTTCGACATGCAGCGCGACAGCCGTTCAAAATCGAGAGCGCGAAACTGGTTCCACTCGGTGACAATCACCAAGGCATCGGCGCCCTTGGCGCATTCGTATACGCCTCTCGCATAGTCGACGCTGGCGCCAAGCATGAGCTTGGCCTGTTCCATGCCCTCAGGGTCATACACTCGAACAGACGCCCCAAAATCGATCAAAGCCTGGATGATCGAGAGGGAAGGCGCGTCACGGACATCATCCGTGTTGGGTTTGAATGTGAGACCCAGTACGGCTATCGTTTTTGCTCGCACATTGCCGCCGCAGGCGAGCACGATCCTGCGGGCCATGGTGCGTTTTCGCTGGTCGTTCACGGCGACCGTCGTTTCGACCAGCCGCAGCGGCGCGCCGCTATCTTGCGCCGTCTTGACGAGAGCCAGCGTATCCTTCGGAAAACAGGATCCCCCATACCCGGGGCCTGCATGCAGGAATTTCGAACCAATGCGGTTGTCGAGCCCGATGCCTCGCGCCACCTCCTGCACGTTCGCACCTACGTTCTCGCAAAGATCCGCAATCTCGTTGATGAATGTAATCTTGAGCGCCAGGAAGGCATTGGCCGCGTACTTTATCAGTTCTGACGTGCGACGTCCGGTAAACATGATCGGCGCTTGGTTGAGATAGAGTGGCCGGTAGACTTCCGCCATCACTTCGCGGCTGCGTTCGTCCGACGGTAGACCGATAACGATCCTGTCGGGACGTTTGAAGTCGTCGATGGCTGCCCCTTCGCGAAGGAATTCCGGGTTCGACACAACTGCTACATCTGCCGCCGGGTTGCAGCTGCGAATAATCCGTTCGACTTCATCTCCGGTCCCCACTGGCACCGTGGATTTGACAGAGACCACCGTGAAACCGCGAACCGCAGCCGCGATTTCCCGCGCCGCCTCGTAAATATAAGAAAGGTCTGCATGACCGTCGCCTCGCCTCGAAGGCGTCCCGACAGCAATGAACACCACATCCGCGTCTGCGACTGCTGGCCCAAGCTCGGTGCTAAAGGCGAGCTGCCCCGTCGCAGAATTCTTGCAGACAAGGTCTTCGAGACCTGGCTCATAAATCGGCATTCTCCCAGCTTGAAGATCGACGATTTTTGCCTCTGTCTTGTCGATGCAGACGACTTTGTGACCAAAGTCAGCCAAGCATGCCCCAGACACGAGACCGACGTAACCTGAGCCAACAACCGCAATGCGCATGATCTCGCCACTCTGATGATGATTTTGTTCGATTAAGCCAGCGGCGATCAAGAAATTGGAGCGCGAAATCGGAGATGGCATTACCTCTTCCGAGACCCGCCGCGTTCTGAACACCTCAGCCGGCGCCATTTGACTACTCTAAATGTTGATAGCCTCCCCACGGGATTAGACCTGAGCGATACCTCCTCGCCAAAACGACGGCGAAGGATCGGTTGCCTTCGGCGCCCGTTGGCAAACGCTATTGGAACGGATTCACTGCCGTCCGTTTCCGTCCAGTGCCTTTACGAGCGTGCATTGAGACGAGCGGAACTTCGCGGTTGATGCGGCGGCGAACGCTTGGTCTATGGCTGCTTTCCGGCTCAAGCCATTGTGCAGGAACATCTGACCTTTCCTTCGAAACAGACCTCGCTGCTCGCAAAAGACGGCAGCTGACCACCCTGGGCCGCTCCGATCGACGGAATTGGACACGTACGAACAATCGTCGGGCCGAGACGACTTCTTCTGGCATCCAGCCAAAGCCTTTTTTGCTGCGTCTACCCCAGAACTATGTCCCCAAACCGCGATCCAGGTCCCGTCTATTGATCCGGAGATCGCTTCCCAAGCGTGTTTGCCAGGATCAAACCGCATCAACTGATCGAACTCCTTCTTCGTCAATTCTCCGGTCTGCGGCCGCTTCGTTTGTCGTTGCCAGGCTCTTAAAGCGTCCAATGTCCGCTGACCAATCCTGCCATCCGGAATGCGTGTCAGGAAATTACTCTCGAATAGCCTTGCCTGGGCTTGATAGACTTCTGTTTGACTCAACTGGGACTGCGCAATGGAGTGTTCCGACATCATCATTAGGGCCAAGCACAGCGCGCCGACCCCAGCACGGTGACTTTCCATCGCTCTCTCCGCTCTGGCTGTAGCTACCCTCATTTCCGGTGGCCGCAATGGAGACCTGCCGTCAGGCGCGGCTCAGGCATCGAAATCAAAGCGCGTAATTGGGCGCCCGGTTTGTCTTCGGACCACGACCTGCAGCGGTGGCTGGTTTTGCGAAGAGGAAAGCTCCATCCTGGGAGAACAGATCCGCAGGCATCATTTGGAATTCGCGCTGCGAATGCGGTACGTCCAATTCCCTGTCGACGATACGCCAGAGGTTGTCGAAGAACGACCCGTCGGCAAGCCGTACACTTCCCCCCTTTAGCGGCTTCGTGGAACAGAAAACTGTTGCGGGATTGGCCCACATGTCGGCAATCGCCACGTCGTAGTAACCAGGATAGGCGGCGTTGGGCTTGATGATGGCAAAGGGCGTGTTCTTTTCAGGCCAGCCTATCCGTCCCACAGTCAGGCATTCGCCTGGCTCGGGCAATCTTGCCTTCACCAGATAGGCCAGTGCCGCATCGATGCCACCGATTTGCGAAACGACGTGTGCCGTCAATCCCGCGCGGGCCAGGTGCATCAATTCTTGGGCCTGTCGCTCATAGATATCAGCCAATGTCAGGAAAGCCTGCCATTGCTGGTTTGGGCAGTCATTCTTGGCCTGGCAGAGAAGCCGCCCCGCCTCCAAAGCGGCTTCGATCCTCCTTTTATCCGCTTCTGCGAACGCTTCGCGCGCAGGACGGATGTGTTCGGCCAGTTTCATCAGCTCTCTTGAAATGGTCTCCATATCTTCTACTCCCCGATCGATATCCGGCCAGCATCTTATTGTTACGCCGGTTTGGCCCCACGCAGAACTCCCCCAAGGGTATTGCACGAGATGCTATTGAGACTCATCACACCTATTCTGTTGGGGATGGCTCTACTTTCGGCTGCATCTGCCTGTTGGCTTTCATGCTGACATTCGACAGCGGAGCGCTGCATATCGAGCATGGTGAGGTCCACGGCAGGACGTTTCTTGAGACATCGCACCTGCATATGCAGGCACTTGTTCCAGCGGCGGAGTATGAGCCGATTGAAAAATGAGGCGACCTCATCATTTCGGGGAGGGTGCTTACCCGACCTGATCCAAAGTCCGCCCTCTAAGTGGTAGCTGCACGACCGCAGAATTCCCGAGTGGCGACGAAGGATGAAATTCCACTGAGCGAATAGACGTAGTGGGAGGGATCGTTCAACCAACTTGCGCACTCAGACCTCTTCGCGCCATAGCGGAGGCAAGCTTGGTTGAGTGGGAGGGACTCCCCTGAACTCCATGACCGCAACATTCGCGACCACAGCACCCGCGCAGGCTGGGTGGCGGTTCAGACAGCCGAGTGTCATTCCGGGTTTCGGATTGACGCTCGGCTTCTCGCTTGCCTACCTCACCCTCATCATCCTCATCCCGCTGTCGGGGCTGATCTGGCGCTCGGCCGCCTTGGGCTGGCCCGAGTTCTGGGCGATCGCAACCGACCGTCGCACCATCAACGCGCTTGAAATCAGCTTCGGCACCGCCTTCATCGCGGCTGGCGTCAACGTCGTCTTCGGCACGCTCGTCGCCTGGGTGCTGGTGCGCTACCGCTTTCCCGGCCGCCGCATCGTCGATGCCATGGTCGACCTGCCCTTCGCGCTGCCGACGGCGGTGGCCGGCATTGCGCTGACCACGCTCTATGCGCCGAACGGCTGGATCGGCAAATTGCTGATGCCGCTTGGCATCAAGGTCGCCTATACGCCGCTCGGCATCGTCATCGCGCTGATCTTCATCGGCCTGCCCTTTGTCGTGCGCACCGTGCAGCCGATCATGGAGGAGATCGACAAGGAGGTGGAGGAAGCCGCCGCCACGCTTGGCGCCAGCCGCTTCCAGATCATCACCCGCATCCTGTTTCCGGGCCTGGCGCCGGCCATCACTACCGGCTTTTCGCTGGCCTTCGCGCGCGGCGTCGGCGAATACGGCTCGGTCATCTTCATCGCCGGCAATTTGCCCTACAAATCCGAGATCGCGCCGCTTCTGATCGTCATCCGGCTGGAGGAGTACAATTATCCGGCAGCGACCGCGATCGCGGCGATCATGCTGTTTTTGTCGTTCCTGATGCTTTTGATCGTCAATCTCGCACAGTCATGGAGCCGCAAGCGCTATGGCTGATCCCGAGATCAAATCCTACGCACCGCATCACGAGAGCCGCTCGGCGGCGGTGACCGAGAGCCGGCCGGCGCAAGCCGTCCTGATGGCCATCGTCTTCGCTTTCCTCGGCGTCTTCCTGCTCTTGCCGCTGATCATCGTCTTCCACGAAGCGCTGGCAAAAGGCGTTGGTGCCTATACGCAATCGCTCAGTGACGCCGACACGCGCTCGGCAATCCGGCTGACGCTGCTGGTGGCGGCGATCTCGGTGCCGCTCAACATTGTCTTCGGCATCTCCGCCGCCTGGGCGATCGCCAAGTTCGAGTTCAAGGGCAAGGCCTTCCTGACCACGCTGATCGACCTGCCTTTCTCGGTCTCGCCGGTCATATCGGGCCTGGTCTATGTGCTTTTGTTCGGCGCCCAGGGGCTGCTCGGCGGCTGGCTGAAAGCGCATGGCATCGTCATCCTGTTTGCCGTGCCGGGCATCGTCCTGGCCACCGTCTTCGTCACCTTCCCCTTCGTCGCCCGCGAGTTGATCCCGCTGATGCAGGAACAGGGCAATGGCGACGAGGAGGCAGCACTCTCGCTTGGCGCCAATGGCTGGCAGACCTTCTGGTTCGTGACCTTGCCCAACGTCAAATGGGGGCTGCTCTACGGCGTGCTGCTGTGCAATGCGCGCGCCATGGGCGAGTTCGGCGCGGTCTCGGTGGTGTCGGGCCACATACGCGGCCTGACCAACACCATGCCGCTGCATGTCGAGATCCTCTACAACGAGTACAACGCCGTCGGCGCCTTCGCCGTCGCCTCATTGCTTGCCGGCCTGGCGCTCGTCACGCTGGTCTTGAAAACACTTCTCGAGATGCGCTACGGCGCCGAGATCGCCGCATCGCGCGGGCATTAATGCATGTCGCCCAAAAGTGGGACCCGGTTTTGGGACAACGACATGCATGAAACAAGAAGTGTATGTCGCCCAAAAATGCCTAGCGGTTTTGGGACAACGACATGCATCGAATGAAAAGGTTCTGTCGATGGAAGTTCGCGTTGCCAACGTGCGCAAGGAGTTTGACCGGTTTCCGGCCCTCCACGACGTGTCGCTCGACATCAAGTCGGGCGAGCTGATCGCGTTGCTGGGGCCGTCCGGCTCCGGCAAGACGACGCTGCTCAGGTTGATCGCCGGACTGGAGCGGCCGACGCGGGGAAACATCTTTTTCGGCGACGAGGACGCCTCGCACAAGTCGATCCAGGATCGCAATGTCGGCTTTGTCTTCCAGCACTATGCGCTGTTCCGGCACATGACGGTGGCCGACAATATCGGCTTCGGCCTGAAGGTTAGGCACGGGCCGTCACGCCCGCCGGCGCAGGAGATCCGCCGCCGCGCCTCCGAGCTTCTCGACCTTGTCCAGCTTTCAGGGCTGGAGAAGCGCTATCCGGCGCAGCTTTCCGGCGGCCAGCGGCAGCGCGTGGCGCTGGCGCGCGCCATGGCCATCGAACCCAAGGTGCTGCTGCTCGACGAGCCGTTCGGCGCGCTTGACGCGCAGGTGCGCCGGGAACTGCGCCGCTGGCTGCGCGAAATCCATGACACCACCGGCCACACCACCGTCTTCGTCACCCACGACCAGGAAGAGGCGCTGGAGCTTGCCGACCGCGTCGTGGTGATGAGCCAGGGCCGCATCGAGCAGGTTGGCACTGCCGACGATATCTACGACACGCCGAACTCGCCCTTCGTCTACGGCTTCATCGGTGAATCGAGCTCGCTTCCCGTCAAGGTCGAGAATGGTGAGATCTGGCTCGCCGACCGTCCGATCGGGCTTGCCGCGCCCCACGAACCCTCGGGCGATGCGACGCTCTACTTCCGCCCGCACGATGTCGAACTGCCGGACGGCTGCAGCGGCTGCATCGCCGGCACGGTGACCGCCAGCCGCCGCGTCGCCGGCACGCGCCGGGTCGAACTCGAGATCGGTGGTGAGCGCCAGCGCGTCGAAATCGAACTGCCTGTCGATCACCCGGCGGCGCAGAAAAGCCGGGTCGCATTCCGCCCGCGGCGCTGGACGCTTTTCCCAGCGTCGTCGATTGCGATCCAGAATCGCACGTTTGCGCTTGCGAACTGCAAGAAACGCGTTTCGGAAAGGCCTGAGCGGCTAAAGCCCACTACACGCGCCGCCTGAATTGAGCCTTATCATTGCGTCGGCCTCAAGTTCGACGCTTCTTCGTATCTGGAGCCGGGGCCAGCATCGTGAAAGCACGCCCAATCTCGTGATCGCCTTCAGCCACGATAGTTGCCGAGATCAGTACGTGTTCTTTCTGCAGCAAGACTGAATGGGTCATTGTCCCAGCGGCCATCATTGTCGTCGAATAGCCCATGATGGACCAGCCTGAGGCAAGAAGGCGACTAAGCTTGTCGTCCGGTTGCTGTTCTCCAGCCATACGGTTTCTCCCGCGAGACCGAGAAGTTTGGAGGTGTGCAGACGCTGGCACTCCCTCGTTCTCGGTCCGGGGCCAATCCCACGTTACAATCGGGTCACCATTATGTTGATAAAACCGACCGCAAGGGCATCGGGGATGGAGAAGCCATCGGGAAGCTTCTCCTGTTCCCCTATTGAGGCTTGTAGATCTGGTCGAATATTCCACCATCGCCGAAATGATAAGGCTGTGCCTTCTTCCAGCCGCCGAAAAGCGGATCGTCGATGGAGATCAGCTTGATATCAGGTGTCTTGGACAGATCTGCCGGCGCCACCAGTTCAGGCTTGGCCGGACGATAGTGGTTCTTGGCGATGATCGTCTGCGCTTCCTTGGAATAGAGCCAGCCCAGATAGGCTTCGGCGACCTTGCGCGTGCCCTTGGCGTCGACATTGGCATCGACAATCGCCACCGGCGGCTCGGCCAGGATCGATGTCGGCGGGTAGACGATTTCGAAATTATCGGCGCCGAATTCGTCGAGCGCCAGATAGGCATCGTTTTCCCAGCCGATCAGCACATCGCCGATGCCCTTTTGCGCGAAGGTCACCGTCGAGCCACGCGCGCCGGTGTCGAGCACCGGGGCATTGGCGTAGAGCTTGCCGACGAATTCCTTGTTCTTGGCCTCGTCGCCGCCGTCATGGGCGTTGGCGTAGGCCCAGGCTGCAAGGTAGTTCCAGCGTGCACCGCCGGAGGTCTTGGGATTGGGCGTGATCACCTGGATGCCGTCCTTGACGAGGTCGCTCCAGTCGTGGATGCCCTTGGGATTGCCCTTGCGCACGAGGAAGATGATGGTCGATGTGTAGGGCGCTGAATTGTTTTCGAATTTCTTGCGCCAGTCGGGATTGATCTTGTTCGACTTCGAGACGATGGCATTGATGTCGCCTTCGAGTGCCAGCGTCACCACATCGGCATCGAGGCCATCGATCACGGCGCGGGCCTGGGCGCCCGATCCGCCATGCGACTGCTGGACGGTGACCGTCTCGCCGGTCTCGGCCTTCCAATGAGCGACGAAAGCTTCGTCATAGGCTTTGTAGAGCTCGCGTGTCGGATCGTAGGACACGTTGAGGATGGTGGTATCGGCAAACGCGAAACCGAGCGTGCCTGATAGAACAGATGTGGCGACCAGTGCGCCGAGCAGTTTCCTGAAATGAGGTTTGGTCATTTCTGCCTCCGTTGATAGCGGACTTAATTCTATCAAATATATAGAAAAGAAATGCATTCATCCGAAAGGGCAGACGTGCCGCGTCAGATAATCCAAAAGGAGAATCTTGCCTGAGACCTGCCAAAAGTCATGCCGCACGCGATGTGGGGGTGTCCGCTGGCGTGTGATGGAAGCAGCCCGGTGCACAAGGTCTGACGAACTCCACGAAGGCCATGCGCCGGCTGCGGACTTTTTTGTGGGAAGAACTTCCTCATTACAATCGTTTTTGGAGGGTTGAGCAACGGGGCTGGAAAAATGTCTCAGAATGACGCGGACCTGTGCGCCCGGGCGCGCGCACGGGGCATCACGATCTATCAGCGTTCAAAGACAGTATGGATTGCGGCAGGAGCCTATCGGGGGCGAGATTTTGAAGTGAAAGGACGTTCTCCAGGAATGGCGCTCGCATTCTGGAGGGAAGCCGCCCGGTATAGAGGGTCGGGCATATAGACCGATCCGGGCTCTGAAGCGCGTCGCACGGCAATGGATCCCGTCGATAGGCCTCAAGTCATCTTGTGCGCGTCGTTATCCGCCGCGCATTGGTCGATATGCATCGGTTGGGCCGAAGTTGTACCGAAGCTCAAGAACTGATCCGCACCCACTTCCCGTTGGCGGATTGCGACTGTCGGGCAAAGTAGCGATATGAAGTGCGTGACCAATCCCTGATGACACTGCCACGGTTGTCCAGGATCAAGTCTCCCTTGTCGGTTCGCACCGTAAGCACCGTGTGACCCTCGCCGCCGAGTGAAGCGACCGTCAGAAGCAGGGCGGAAGCAGGCCACCCGCGCTTCAAGAGCTCGCTCTTTTTCAGGATCGCAATGTCCTCGCAATCACCCTGTTTGGTCGGTAGACGCCAATCATCGGCACTGCCTGTCGTGACGAGGTCGCTACGCTCCTCGATCCGGCGATTGACGGACGTGTTCACGGCGTCGAGTTCGGCCTTGCGTGCTGGTGTCAGCGTCACCAGCTTGACCTGCCCGTTGGTGCTGCAGAGGCTTGGGTGGCTCGAACAGAAGACCCGGGCGGCCGGCGGTGGGAATGCATACCCCTTTGTGACCATCGCAGGGCTGGTTTTGGTTGTCTGCATGGTTTCACTGCAACCAGTTACCGCCACAGCTACGGCAACAAGCGTAGCGAAACGCATCACCTACCATCTCCTTTCGTTGTCAAGTCGCCAACAAGCCTCGCAGAAATTGGTAAATCAATCCTTAAAAAGGTATTTTCCGCCAATATACATAACAATATGTTACCAAACTGTGGAAATTGGTTGATAGCGCTTTGGTTTGGGGCCGGGTGCGTTTCCGTTGGAGGAAGAAATGCTGCGATATATGGCTTGGAAGGGCAGGTACCGCTCAGCTTTACTCATTTCATCTGCGCTTATAACTGCAAATTGGGTGAGTTGTACTCAAGCAGAGGAGAGTATTAGGCCGCGGTTGACGGCAGCTCAGTGTCAACCACTTACCGATGCCAACTATGCGCGGTGTTGTATCGCGATAAATCGCAGGAGTATCCTTTCCTCGGACCAAATCGAGCAATGCCCACCTATCACCACCTCGCTCATTGCGACCACGCTTGCACGTTCCGGCGACAACAACGGTCCTGGCGGTGGAGATGATCCGAGCGGTGGCGGCGATCCCGGTGGCAAGGGCGGCGACAATGGCGGCAAGACCGGCGACGATGGCGGCAAGACCGGCGATAACGGCGGCAAGAGCGGCGACGACGGCGGCAAGAGCGGTGATAACGGTGGCAAGAGCGGTGATAACGGTGGCAAGAGCGGTGATAACGGTGGCAGAGGTGGCGACTCCGGGGGCGGCTCCGGCAACTAGTTTTGAATCCGGCGACTAGGCTCGGATGTTGCTGAAGCCCCTGTAATATCCGCTTCGCGCCTGACTGATGCGATCCAATTCCAATTTGGTAAGGCGCGTCGCGTTCCAACCGGTTCAAGCGACGCGCTCTGGGACCAGCGTTGGCGCTTGGCCGGACAACAGGCCAAGTCGAACGGGCCAAGTCGAATGCAGCACAATCGCGAAGAATTTTCCATCAGGCGAATGCATCGTGCCAATGTTCTACAGGCGAACTCCCTGAATCCGGGGAGGTTCATTAGCCATGCGCAGCCAGTGGCTGCATTTCTGTCGCTTCTAGGCAATGAGAGAAGACTTCTGATTCTGAGCCATTTGACAGAAGGTGAAGTCTCGGTTGGTGAACTGGCTGTGCGAGTCGGACTTAGCAAGAGCGCTCTATCTCAACATCTGAGTAAGCTGCGCAAATACAAACTGGTCTCCACCAGGCGTCACCGACAGACCATCTATTATTCTTGTGACCTTGGCATCATTCAGAAAATCACCCAGATAACCGACGGGGCCGCGGGTCTGGCAGCAGTCGCGCGGACCGAGAAGCGTCGCGGGCCCTCCGCCGCATAAGTTGGTCACGTCGATGCCGGAACCCGTACCCTATGACGTGGCCAGCGCGCGCACGCAGCAGATAGGGCGCGCGTATTTTCCGTTTCAACGTCAGTCAGCAGTGCCAACGTGGCTTCCCGGCACGACGCCTGGTGCGTGATCCAAACCGGCGGTTAGGCATGCAACGATGCGGGTGGTCTGCGATCTGTTAGTCGATCGTGGTAGAGCTTTTGCCGAGGCACTGTTAGAGTTCACGACATGACAGGGCGAGATCGGCGCGGCGCATCTGCCAGGAAGACTCTTCCAGCAACGCGGCGAAGGTTCAGGAGCGGGTGGTCGCCTGTGCTGGGGCAAAAGGGACTGGGGCTCGAACATGGCTGAACGGAACTACACCCGTCAGCTAGCGACAATCATGTCTATCGATGCCGTGGGATTCTCGCGGCTGATGGGTCTTGACGATGAATCGGCCGTCGCTGCGTTCGAGGAGCGGCGCGACATCATCGCCGACAGTTGCAGTACCTTTGGCGGCCGCACCTTCGGCGATGCCGGCGACAGCATCATGGCCGAATTCGGCAATCCGATCGAGGCGCTGCGCGCGGCGTTCGATTTTCAGGGCCGCATTGTCGCGCTCAACTCATCGGTCGACGAAGCCATGCGCATGCCCTTTCGCGCCGGCATCAACACCGGTGACGTCATCGTCCGGGACGGCCGGCTCTATGGGGACGACGTCAACATCGCCGCCAGGATCCAGGAGTTCGCGCCGCACGATGGTCTCGCCGTCTCGGAAACGACCTGGCACCATGTGAAGGACAAGACGGCGGCCGAGTTCACCGATCTTGGCGAATTCATGCTGAAGAACATCGCCCTGCCGGTGCGCGTTCTGATCGCCGGGCGCATTGGCAGCGGGGCATCACCGGCGTCGTTGGTCTCGGCCACGCTTCCCGTCAATGGTCACCAGAAGCTGTCGTCCAAAGGTCCGCCCGCGATCGCCGTGCTGCCGTTCCAGGGCCATGGAGGCGAGCGCGACGTCGGTTACATTGCCGACGGCATAGCCGAAGACATCATCTACGGCCTTTCCAACAGCAGGTGGCTCTCGGTGATCGCCAAGAGCTCCAGTTTCCAGTTTCGCGATGACACTTTGGGAACGCGGGTAATAGGCAACGCTCTTGGTGCGCGCTACATCGTCAGCGGCACGCTGACGCACAATGGCGGGCAGATCCGTCTGAGCACCTCGCTTGCCGACGTCTCAAATGGGCGATTGGTGTGGTCGCAGCGCTTCGACCGGGCCCTGGTCGACATCTTCAGTCTGCGCGACCAGATCGGCGCCGAGATCGTTTCGATCCTCGATAAGGAGGTCGACCGGGCCGAACAGGCGCGGACCTTCCAAGTGCCGTGGGAAAGTCTGGAAACATGGCAATTGGTGCGGCGCGGACGCTGGCATATGAACCGGCGCACTCGCGGCGACACAGAAATCGCACTGGAGTTCTTCGAAAAGGCCTACCGGGACGATCCGAACTCGAGCGCGGTGCTGAACGAACTGGCATGGTGGTATTTCTGGCGGGCCTGGCTGCGGTTCGGCGACAGCGACGATCTGGACAAGGTCCAGCAGTATGCGCGCAAGGCCTTGCTGATGGACAGCCTGGATGCCCGCCCGCACGCTCATCTCGGCGTTATCGACATCATGAGGGGACGGCCCGGATCGGCGGTCGATCATCTCGATGAAGCGCTTCATATCAATCCAAGCTTCGCCTTTGCGCGCTCGGCGATGGGCAGTGCGCGCCTGCTGCTCGGCGATGCCGCTGGTGCGATACCGTTCTTTGTCGATACGGAGCGACTGAGCCCCTTCGACCTCTATCGGTTCCATAACCTGGGGGAATTGGCCGCCGCTTACAGCTTCGTCGAGGATTGGCCATCCGCGATCTCCACTGCGGACCGATCGCTCGATCTGTCGCCCGGCTATTTTTATTCCCGGTTCCTGAAGATCGGCGCCTTGACGAGAAGCGGGCGCATGCAGGAGGCCACGCGGGAACTGGCTATACTCATGACCAGACATCCGGATTTTTCGGAGCAAAGGGTGCGCTGGATACCGTTTGCCGACAAGGCGGCAAACGAATTTCTCATCGCCAATTTTGAACTGGCCAA
Source organism: Mesorhizobium sp. M7D.F.Ca.US.004.03.1.1 (assembly GCF_003998635.1). Taxonomy (NCBI): domain Bacteria; kingdom Pseudomonadati; phylum Pseudomonadota; class Alphaproteobacteria; order Hyphomicrobiales; family Phyllobacteriaceae; genus Mesorhizobium; species Mesorhizobium sp. M7D.F.Ca.US.004.03.1.1. The sequence goes on along the minus strand of NZ_RZQG01000020.1, from coordinate 5,348 downwards.
ATGACATGCAGCGAGCGGTGCGTAATCGAGGTGGCGGAACACCGACAACTGTGAAAACATTCACATACGCGAGACGGCTGCAAACCTAGGCCTTTGGGTAGCCGGCATCGCAATGACGTGGACAGCCGGGGGGCCAGACCGCGCATGATCAGGATAAAGTATTTCGATGCCATCCGGGCAGGACAGAAAAGCCAGCGTCCGCTGTCTGAAATGCCGCCATTTGACCTGGGACGCCTCCGCTCCAAGGGCGTCGCGTCGCGCATAGCTGGCTTTCTCTTCAATGATCCGCGCTGGGCGCTGGCGCTGCTGCGCCGGTTCTGGCCCAATCTCGCCATAGGCAATTTCCTGCTCGTGACCAGGAACGCCGACGTTCGCGACATATTGGAGCGCGGGGATGAATTCGAGACGCCATACGGGCCGGAGATGACCGAACTGGCGCGCGGATCGAACTTCATTCTCGGCATGCAGGACGGCGCCGACTACCGGCGCATGAAATCGTCGGTGCTGAGCGCTTTCCCCCCGGCAGAAATCGAGGCCTTGGTCAGGCCGATCGCCGCGCAGCATTCACAAGACATCATGACACGCGCCAGCCCCGGCTTCGACGCGATCGCGGATCTTATGAAGATCGTTCCGGTGCGCATCTGCCGCGATTATTTCGGCCTCGAGATCGATGATGAATCCGAGTTTGCCGATTGGGCCATGGCGTTGAGCGCGCTGTTCTTTTCGGATCCAACGGCGAGCCCGGTCACGCGCCAGCTTGCGGTGGTGGCCGGCGACCGGCTGATCAAGATCATCGACCGCTCCATCGACGCGATCCGGGAGAAGGGGGCCAAGGATGAGCAGCCGCTGGCAAGGCTGGTCCGCCTGCTGGATCAGGATCGCCTGTCGCTGACCGACATTCATTCGATCATGCTCGGCATGATCGCCGGCTTTGTTCCAACCAATGTGCTCGCTGGCAGCAACTGCCTCGACGTGATCCTGTCCCGCAGTGATGCGCGGCAGGCTATCGATGCAGCCTTGGCCAGCAACGACACCGGCGGACTGGACAAGGCCATTCTGGAAGTCATGCGCTTCAAGCCAATCTGGATTGGCCCCTGGCGCTACACCGTGCGCGACGCAACCATCGCCAGGGGCACGCGCCGCGAGCGTCTGGTGAAGGCCGGGACGGTGGTCATGCCGGCAACGCTGTCGGCGATGTTCGATCCTGAGGCGGTGCAGAGGCCCAACCACTTCGACACGTCGCGCCCGCATCGCGATTACCTAGTCTTCGGCTACGGCATTCATCAATGCATTGGCGCCGAAATCGCCAGGATCCAGATTGGCGAGAGTCTTCGCGCCCTGTTTCAGAAGGACAATGTCCGACGTGTGCGCGGCAAAGCCGGCAGGATGACGCATGTCGGCGCGTATCCGGACGGCCTTAAGGTCGATTTCGAGCGGCCCGCTCTTTGCCGCACGGTCACCCACTCTATGGTCACGGTGATATGCCCGATTACCCGGTCGGCGTCACTGGACGCCATCCGCGGCCAGGTCGCCGGATTTGGCAATCCTGCCAGCGACGAGATCCGTGCCGCGCTCAATACCGCCGGCACCATCCATTTCGCCAGCTTGGCTGTCGTCCCAACTGGCGAGGCGGGCAATGCCTCGGCTGATGGGGAAGGAGCGCTTGTTCTGGAGACATCTGGCGACGGCAGCACCGACGACGTCATCAACGCCATTACCCATGCCATCGGTCATAGGCTGCGGCCGATCTTCAAGGACGTGTGTGATCTTCGTGACGAAGACACGCTGGACAATTTCCTGCGCAAGCACAATGTCGAGATATCCCCGTCCTTCGGCAGCAACGCCGGATTGGTCTTTTCCGGCACGCCGGGCCATTCGGTGCAGCGCATCCTGGCCGAAGCCGAACTTGCTGATGCCGTTCGGCCCGTGGTCGAGCAGCCGGGCGCCGCCCATGGCGGGGCGGCCGCCATGCTTGACGAAGCCCGCCGGCATGTCCGATCCCTGGGAAAATTCGACTGGGCATTCGAGCCTGCCGAAAGCCTGCTCGAACGGCCGCCCGGAAAATGGTGGCAAGCCATAACGACCACGCTGCTGGCGCCGGCCGTGCTGGCCACTGTTGCCGCAGTGGTGCTTGCCTGTTGGCGGATGACCTACGTGCTGGTGTTCGGCGATCCGCCAGGTGTCACTTTCGGCAGCGTTGTCATAGCCGGCACGGCGCTTTTGCTGACTGTGCTTGGAATTCTGGCGCTGGCAGCCCTGATCCTCGGCCTGTGCTTTCTCGCCTTGCGGCGCCTCGAAGACATTGATCGCCCGCACAGCACGCCGGTCGACCTCGGCGCCCTCGACAAGATTCTGGCCCACGAGGACCAGCCTGGACAAGCCCAGAACCATCTGACGGCGATCTCGACAATGAAGGTTGGAACGTTGCGCAGGCTGGCGCTCAGGCTGTCGTTCTACCTGATCTCGATCTCGGCACAGAAGGTCTTCAAGCCAGGGTTCCTTGCCACCATCAACACCATCCACTTCGCCCGCTGGGTGCTGTTGCCCGGCACCAACAGGCTGATGTTCCTCTCCAACTATGGTGGTAGCTGGGAGAGCTATCTCGAGGATTTCATCGCCAAGGCCGCTGCCGGCCTGACCGGCGTATGGAGCAACACCGAAGGTTATCCGCGCACGCGCTGGCTCTTCCTCGATGGCGCGCGCGACGGCGACCGTTTCAAGCGCTGGGCGCGGCGGCAGCAGGTGCCGACCTTGTTCTGGTATTCGGCTTACCCTGGTCTCAACACGACGCGCATCCGCGCCAATTCCAGAATCAGGCTTGGCATCGCCTCTGCAACGAGCAGTGAAGCCCGTGACTGGTTGAGCCTGTTCGGATCCCTGCCGCGCCCGCAAACAAGGAAGGCAGAGGCCGGCAGCCCCGCTGCGTCCACCCCGTTGCCTCTCGAACAATTAGAAACCGGCGAGATACAGTCCCTGTTCTTCGGCCCGTTCGGATCGCTGGGGCATGCCCATATGCTGGCGATCGCCGTGCCCGAGAACCTTTCCAGGGCCAGGCGCAAGGCCTGGCTGGAGTTCATCGTCGAGCAGACCAGCTTCGGCGACGGCGTGCCGTCGGCGCGGGCGATGACGGTTGCGTTCGGTCCCGATGGTCTTCGCCGTCTCGGACTGGATGGCGGCGTCGACGACAAGCCGCTGGACACATTCCCCGTCGCCTTTCGCCACGGCATGGGCAATCCCGAGCGCAGCCGCATTCTGGACGATGTCGGCGAAAGCGTGCCGGACAAGTGGCAGTGGGGTTCGCCGCAAAAGCCCGTTGACGTGGTGGTGGTTTGCTATGCCGAAAGTTCGGAGAAGCTGAAGACGGAGATCGGTACCGCAAAGAGAAAGATGACGGCCGCAGGCATGAACCTCGTTTCGGACCTGGCGCTGGCGGTAAAGCGCGACGGCAAACGCGCGGTCGAGCATTTTGGTTTCGTCGACGGTGTCTCGCAACCGATCGTCAGGGGAACCGCCCGCGCCAACATCGGTGCCGCACCCATGCATCTTGTCGCGCCCGGTGAGTTCTTGTTCGGCTATCGCGACGAGCACGGTTTCTATCCGGCGTCGCCCTCCGTCGAGGCGTCGCTCGACCGGACGGGCATCCTGTCGGCGGTGCGCCGCAACCGGCAGATACCCGGCCTGCCGCCGCCACCGCGCGACTTCGGCCGCAACGGCACCTTCCTCGTCATGCGCCAGTTCGAGCAGCACGTCGACACCTTCAACGACTATTGCAAGGCAGCGGCTATTCAGGCGGCCAGCGAAACCGACAACCCGGCGATTACCCCGCGCTGGGTCGCCGCCAAGATGCTTGGCCGCTGGCCCGACGGCACCTCGCTGGTGCGCAATCCGGACGGCCGCCCGGGTCGCAGTGCCGATAATGATTTTGCCTTCGGCATCGAAGATCCCCAAGGACACCGTTGCCCGCTGGGCGCCCATGTTCGGCGGTCGAATCCTCGCGATTCGCTGGGGGAGGACCGTGAAACGCAGATCAGGATCGGCAAGCGCCACCGGATCATCCGGGTGGGCCGCAGCTACGAGAAACAGGACAAGAAGGGCAAGGTCGAAAAGGGGCTGCTCTTCATGTGCCTCAACGCCGATATCGAGCGGCAGTACGAATTCATCCAGCAAACCTGGGTGTCGTCGACTTCATTCCAGGGGCTTGTTGCCGAAAAAGACCCGACGATTGGTTCGCGCGACAGTGCCGGCAGGTTCACCATTCCATCCTGGGAAAAGGTCACGGTGCTGAAAGGCATCCCTCAATTCGTTACCACTCGGGGAGGCGGATATTTCTTCATGCCGAGCCGGTCGGCACTACGCTTTCTGATTTCGCGACTCTGATTCGCCCCCGGCGCCTCCGCTGTCAGTCGTCGTCCTGCGATTCGGCGATATGGCGAAGCGCGCCGGCGTCGACTATGCGCAGGCCGCCGCGCTTGATGGCGATGATCTGCCGGTTGCGCCAGTCGTTGAGCGTCTTGTTGACAGATTCGCGCGTGGCGCCGAGGAACTCACCCAGTTCAGACTGCGAGATCGGTATCCAGCCTGCGCCGTCGGCCAGCACGCTGCCCAGAAAGACCAGTCGTTTTGCCAGCCTCGCTTCGATGCCGAAAAAGGCCTGATCCCCGAGTTCACCGCTGACCCAACGCAGCCGCGCGCACAAAAGTTCGATCATGGCGCGCGCCAGGGAGGGGTTTTTCTCAATTCGATCAAACAGTTGTGTTCGGCTGAGCGAAACCAGCTCGCATGCAGTAAGACAAATCGCTGTGGCCGTTCGTGGGTGTCCGTCAAGTGCTCCGATCTCTCCGACCAAGCTGCGCGACAGCTCAATATTGGCCACCAGCTTCTGGCCGCCAGGCGAATAGATCGAGATCTCCACCGTGCCGCTCATCACACCATAGATGCGGTCGGCGGCATCTTCCTGGACGAACAAATGCTGGCCGGCGGCGTAACGTTCGAGTTTGCAACCGGTGAAAAGGAGATCAAACTGTCGAGGATCGATCCGCGCCAGGCGCGGCAGATCATGTCTGGCATTCGCGCTGGCGGTTGGCATGACGGCTTTCCCGATGTTGTCGTGACAGGATGACTGTACGGCAACGGCGTGATCGATCAAAGCTAATGTGATTTTGAGCGCTGCCCGCTTGTCAAAAGAAAGGGGACCGGAAAAACCGATCCCCTCCACCCCAACGCCCAGCTTGAATCGCGACCGATCGGCTCAACCAACGGCTATGCGAGAAGACCCAACCGCGAATGATCTCTCCCTCGCCTTGTTTGTGGAAGGCCGTCTGCACGCATGGCTGGAGGTAGGCCTAAAG
>NZ_RZQG01000209.1:0-7771 GCF_003998635.1 Mesorhizobium sp. M7D.F.Ca.US.004.03.1.1 | reverse complement strand
GAAGCCGCTCTGGCCAAACAGCATCGTCGCCAGGCCGCGCACGCGCTCGAAGGTGTAGTCGACATTGCCGGTGGCGGCGAGAAACTGGTGCTCGCGCACCTGGATCTCCTCGCCGTGCCTGAGATGGATCGGCACGATGTGGCCCGGCCCATCGCGGCTGAAGGCAACGATGCCCGCCCCCGACGCCTCGGTGACGAAGATCTGCATGCCGGCCATCATACGCTTCAGCGCACCCTTCAGCGATTTCAGGCCGATGGTGATGGTGGAATTCTTCCACAAAAGGATGTGGTGCTCGAAATAGACCGGCATCCGCGTCACATCGACCGAAAGCACCGGCACCAGCTCGCCCGCAATGTGATAGGTGACGCCGCCAAAGGTTTCGTCCGACACCTGTGTCGGCATCAGTTCCGGCAAGCTTGGCATGAACATCCCCCTCGCGCCGTCGCGTCCCTTGGATGCGGACGCGGGCTCAGGCAGCGTTGATACGACTGCGGGGGCCGGTCAAATCAAAAACGCGAGACAATTACCGGCCGGGCTGTCTATCCGAGCGACTTCTCGAAACTCAGCGTCGTCGGCCTTGAGCTCTCACGGGATTCTGCGGCGGCGCTGACGGGCAAGAAACCCTTCGATCGGTAGAAAGCAATGGCAGCGCCATTGGCCTCCTCGACCTCGACACGCAGCGTTCGCGCTTCCGGGAAACTGGCTTCGACCTCGTCGAGCAGTGCCTGCCCGATCCCTCGCCTTTGGCAGTCCGGATGGACGTAGAGCTGGTTCAGCAGAATGACCTTCGCATCCGCGGTTGCGGCGGCGAAAGCCATGCCGCCAATACGCTTGCCGTCATCGGCCACCAGGAATTCCGAGTTCGGCCGTGTCAGCCGCGAGCGGAGCGAGGCAATCGAGTGCCATTCATCGGTGATCTCGGTGACTTTGGCAGCGCCATAAATGGCGTCATAGGTCGCATGCCAGGTTTCCACCAGCAGCGTCCGCACAGCGGCAAGGTCGCGTTCGCCTGCGGTGCGGACGAACACGGATTCTTTCCCCGCCTATGCAGCGACCGGCTTGTGCCGGAAGTCGATCACGGCAAGCAGCACGACCCAGACCAGAAGCACCATGCTGCCCGGCATGTTGGCCGCCATGGCAGTGTCGGAGAAACCGGTTGCCGCGGTAGCGAAACCGCCGATCAGGACACCCACGGCGCCGGCGCCGCCAAGCGACGACAGCCACAACGGACTGTGCCTAGCCTGACGCAGGGCGACATTGGCGAGCAAAACCGTCAAGCCGAGCAGCATGGCACTGATCGCGGCAAAGCCGACTTCGATCTGGCGCACGGCGAAGGCGGCACTGAACAACGATGGTTTTGTCGCCGCATCAGCCATTGCCCAGGCATCGACCACCGCTTTCAGTGCAATGCCGTCGACGGCCTGCAAGGCAGCTGCCGCCGCCAGAGACGCTGCGCCGAATACGGTCGTCAGAAGCGCCCAGCCACGAAGCGGGCCGGCCGACGGACGGCCAAGGATGAGCACCAGGCCGGCGACCATAGACAGGACGCCGGCAAGCTGTGCCATGTGGCTGAACAGCCAGACAGGGTCGGCGGCATATTCACGGAAGGCGCGAAGCGCATCATTCGGGTCTTCATGCATCGGATGAAGCAGCGTGCCGACAAAAAGCAGCACGGCGCCGGCAATCAACAGAGCCGACGAGACGCTTGCCGGGTTTCCCGGGTTCGGGTCTCCGCTCATTGATCCGCTATGCCGAGCTTAGTCTTCACCAGGTCGTTGACTGCTTGCGGGTTGGCCTTGCCGCCGGTCGCCTTCATCACCTGGCCAACGAACCAGCCGGCCATGCTCGGCTTGGCGCGCGCCTGTTCGACCTTGTCGGGGTTGGCAGCGATCACCTCATCGACAGCCTTCTCGATGGCGCCGGTGTCGGTGACCTGCTTCATGCCACGGCTTTCGACCAGCTGGCGCGGATCGCCGCCCTCATTCCAGACGATTTCGAAAAGATCCTTGGCGATCTTGCCGGAAATGGTGCCATCCCTGATCAGATCGATGACCGCGCCCAACTGGTCGGGCGAAACCGGAGCGTTTTCAATGTCTTTTCCGGCCTTGTTCAGCTGCCCGAGCAGATCGTTGATGACCCAGTTGGCGGCCAGTTTGCCGTCGCGGCCGGCGGCCACCTTCTCGAAATAATCGGCGATCGGCTTTTCCGACACCAGGATCGAGGCGTCATAGGTCGACAGGCCGAGCGACGCGATCAGCCGCGCCTTCTTGTCGTCGGGCAGTTCTGGCAATTCCTTGGCCAGTGCATCGACATAAGCCTGGTCGAATTCCAGCGGCAGAAGATCCGGATCGGGGAAGTAGCGGTAATCATGCGCCTCTTCCTTGGAGCGCATCGAACGCGTCTCGCCCTTGACGGCGTCGAACAACCGCGTTTCCTGGTCGATCTTGCCGCCATCCTCGAGAATGGCGATCTGCCGGCGCGCCTCGTAGTCGATGGCCTGGCCGATGAAGCGGATCGAGTTGACGTTCTTGATCTCGCAGCGCGTGCCGAACTCGCCGCCCGGCTTGCGCACCGAGACGTTGACGTCGGCGCGCATCGAACCTTCGTCCATGTTGCCGTCGCAAGTGCCGAGATAACGCACAATGGTGCGCAGCTTGGTGACATAGGCCTTGGCTTCGTCGGCCGAGCGCATATCCGGTTTGGAGACGATTTCCATCAGCGCCACGCCGGAGCGATTCAGGTCGACATAGGACATGGTCGGATGCTGGTCGTGCATCGACTTGCCGGCATCCTGCTCCAGATGCAGCCGCTCGATGCCGACCTCGATGTCCTCGAATTCGCCCTGGCGGTCCGGGCCGACCGAGACGATCACGGTGCCCTCGCCGACGATTGGCTGCTTGAACTGCGAGATCTGGTAGCCCTGCGGCAGGTCGGGATAAAAGTAGTTTTTCCGGTCGAAGACTGACTTGTGGTTGATCTGCGCCTTCAGCCCAAGGCCGGTGCGGATCGCCTGCTTGACGCATTCCTCGTTGATGACGGGCAGCATGCCGGGCATCGCCGCATCGATCAGGCTGACATTGGCGTTAGGCGCCGCGCCGAAAGCGGTCGAGGCGCCCGAAAACAGCTTTGCTTCCGATGTGATCTGCGCATGGACCTCGAGGCCGATGATGATCTCCCAATCGCCGGTGGCGCCGGAAACAAGGCGCTTGGCGTCGGGCGTGCGGGTGTCGATGAGGGACATTTTGGCCTGCGTATTGGAACTACGGATTATGCGTTTACGCATATTTTGGTGTGCAACTTCGCTAGTGCAAACCGCCAAAAGAGACAAGCGCAAAGCCGCAGACTGGCCTTTTCAGCCGCTTTCGCCTATTGGATGTCCATTCCAATGGAGAGTGGATGTCCACTTACGCTCAGTCCCGGTAAGGCCCTGACCTCCTAGCGAGGCAGGGCAGAAAACCTGAAACCCCGTGCCGCGAAGCTTCGCGGTGGCGGCATTTTTTGTTTTCCCGGAAAAACTCTCCCATGGATATTTCGCGCATAGAACAGCGCATCCTGCACCTGCTCGCGCAGGGCGGACGCATTGAAATAGAAAAGAACGAGAAAAAGCGGATCGCCTCCGTCAAATGCCTGACCCGCGATGGCTGGCACTATCCGGGCGTCGATCTCGACATGTTTCGAAAACTGAAGCGGAAGAAGGCGGTTTCTTCGTCGGGAGGCGGACCCTACCGCATCACCCGGCGCGGGCTCGAACTCGTCCGTTCCGAACTCGACAACAGGTAGATACGGCTCCCGCCCGTCGGTTCTCCGGCCGGCGGTTCCCTTCACCGCTCAGGCGGTGGCGATATAGGCCCTGATCTCGTCGGCCTCGCGTTCGACATCCTCGATGCGGCGCTTGACCACGTCGCCGATGGACACGATCCCATCGAGCATGCCGTCCTTTTCCACCGGCAGATGGCGGAAACGGCCTCGGGTCATGATCTCCATCACCTCGTTAACGGTGTGGTTTTCGTTGCAGATCTTCACCTTCGGCGTCATCGCCGAACGCACGGCGATATCGAGCGCGGCTCCACCTTCGCGGGCGACAACCCGCACAATGTCGCGCTCTGAAAGGATGCCGACGATCTTGTGATCGCCATTGGTGATGACCAGCGCACCGATCTTGTGTTCTGCCAGGATGCGGATGGCTTCGCTAAGCTTTTCGTTCGGCCCGAGCGTGAACACGTCATGGCCTTTTTTCTCGAGAATTGCCTTAACCGTCATGGCGTCCTCCTCTGCTTTGCCTGCCGGTTCCTGCCCTGACCGGCCTTCACATAAGAGTGAACATCGTGCGCCGCGATCGGTTGCATTTCAAGTGCGGTCGTCGGTCTCCCATTCAGGCGCCTGCCATCGCCTGTCGAACCAGCGCAGGCCGAAGAAGCCCGCGACAAAGCCGCCAATATGGGCTTCCCAGGCGATCTGGCCGTCTACCCCCGGGGCAAAGCCGAGAAGGCCTGTGGCGAGATTGATGATCATCCACACGGCAAGGAAGATCACGACGCCGCGCAAGCGCAATACGAATGCGATCGGCAGCACAGGACCGGCGAAAGCCGCCTTGCCGGCCGAACGGTCGGTGCGGAAGCCAAAACGCGCCGCAGCCCCCATCATGCCTGATATCGCACCGGAAGCGCCGACCAGCGGCGCCTCTCCGTAAGGGTGCACCGCCCAGAAAAGCGCGACCGAAGCCAGCCCGGTCACGGCAAAGAACAGCGCGAACCAGAGCGTGCCGAGGCGATTTGCCAACGGCGAACCGAAAGCGGCGAGCCACACCATGTTGATGGCAATGTGGGCAAGGCCACCATGCATGAAGGCGTAGGTGAAGGGCCGGGAAAACAGGAACCAGTCGAAGCCGTATTGGCCGGTGTAGAGAACAGGGATGAAGGCCCCGTCATACAGCAGTGTCATCTGCTGGGATTCGCTCAGCACATACTGCTGCAGCAGATAGACGGCCACGCAGATGCCGATCACCGCCAGCACCACGGGCGGCAGATTGAACACCGGCTCGCGCCGCTGTGGCGGCGCGTCCTGGACCGGGTCGGCATCCGGGGGCGTTACCGGTTCACTCATTGAAGTTGCACTCACTGCGGGATTCGGGATTCGAGCATCTAGATCACCGCGGACCGAACAGCAAACCGCGAATCGCTGGGCGCGAATCAAAAAAGAAGCCGTTCAAGGTTTCCCTTGAACGGCTGGTCGAGCCCCCTGCTCCCCTAAAACTCTTGACTGAAGTGCTGCCGATCGTCGCGAAACGACCGCTTCTGGAGTGGTTTTTATGTGCCACGGGGCTCGCTTCGATGCAATGTAAACCACTTGTTAACCTTAACGACCCCGACCCGTGAACAAGTGTTAACGACGCTGGCACGCTTCCTGCTCCGCAACGCATGTAAGTCATCGGAGGGCGCCCTTCTGTTCACCGATGGGACATCAGACGACAGATTGCGCGGAGCAGCATAGCATGAACCAGAACGGATCGATCACGCTGTTCCAATATTGGAATCGCCTGCGTGACGGACGCCCTGCCCCGAAGCGTTCGGAGGTCGAGCCGGCGGACATCAAATCGCTGCTGGCCGACACCTTTATCCTGGAACGGGACACGCGCGGGCAAGCCGTATTCCGGCTCGCAGGCACCAGGCTTTGCGCCTGCTATGGCCGCGAGCTCAAGGGATTTTCCTTTCCGTCTCTGTGGCGCGAGAAGGATCAGCGGCTCGTTTCGCGGCTGATCCACGGCGTCTTCGACCAGAAATCGGTCGTGCTCATCAGCTATGAGGGCTTCAGCCGCAACGGACGCTCCAACAAGTTCGAGCTGCTTGCCCTGCCGCTTGACGGCGGCGTCGAAAATCCGCGCTGCCTGGGCGTGATCAGCGCCGTGGAGAAGCCCTTCTGGCTGGGTGCCGACCCGATCACCGACGCGTTGATCGATTCGATCCGCGTCATCGATCCGGAAAAGGAGCTCCTGAACAACCGCCCGGCGATCGATGTTCCCTCGCTCGTTCCCGATGAACTCGGCGCACCCGAGACGATCTCGGCGCTCGGCCGGGCGCGCCGCATCCGCCATCTCGTCGTCTTCGATGGCGGGCGCGAGGAATAGTCCGCAATCTCGCGGCTTGATGCATAAAAACAAAACGCCTAAAGCGCCCGCTTTTCCCCTTTGTTAACCCGCTTTGTTGTACTTCTCTGATGAAGTTCCTCGCATCGATGCGTGGGATGCCAAACGGGGTGCAGGCAGTCATGAGGTCAGCGGCGGTCGACTACGCACCGTCCCAAGCTGAAAGGCGTAACTTTCAGCGCGTCCGGGTCAAGATATACGGGCGCTTCATGCTGGAAGACCGCACCGAGCACCCCTGCCAGGTCGTCGACATGTCTCCGGGCAATGTCGCGTTTCGCACCGACCGCATCGGCATGCCCGGCGAAAAGATCATCGCCTACATCGATCATATCGGCCGCATCGAGGGTGTCGTCACGCGCACCTTGCAGGACGGTTTCGCGATGACCGTCATTGCGTCGGATCGCAAGAAGGACAAGCTCGCCGCGCAATTGACCTGGCTTGCCAACAAGCACGAACTCGACCTGCCGGAAGACCGTCGCCACGAACGCGTCGCGCCGCGCAATCCGACCAGCGTGCTGCAGCTCACCGACGGCCGTCAGTATCAGTGCCGCATCATCGACCTGTCGCTCTCCGGCGCAGCCATCGAGATCGACGTCAAGCCGGCGATCGGCGTCCAGGTCATGCTCGGCACCATGCGCGGGCAGGTCGTGCGCCATTTCGAGGACGGCGTCGCGATCGAATTCGCCGTCATCCAGCGCCCCGAAACGCTCGATTCCGAATTCAACACGCCGCGCGCCTGACAAGGCCCGGCAGCAACACCGGGAAGCCGGCCCTCGCGGCCGGTTTTTTCGTTGTTACGTCCATGACCAGCGTGCTTCGGCTGCTGCCGGCAAGACTTGCGTGACTATCAATGCACGAGGGTCAAGGCTTCAAAGCCAAACAATTTAATACTCAAATGATTCAAATTTTACGTTTATTCTATTGGCGTTTTACTCAATATCTACTTCGCGCTTTTGCCTCAAATAAATCCACACGTGGCAATGTCTCCTTCGAACGGGGAGACTACAACAATGAAGAAAACGAGGGGCAAGCTGTTGCTGGTGGCAATGGCGATGCAGCTTTCCGCTTGGGGATCAGCATATGCCGCGGGACCGGCCTATATGCACACCGGCGGACGCACCACGCAGCCTGTTGGCCATTATGAATTCTGCCAGCGCATTGCTGGCGAATGCAGCGAAAGAACCGCGAAGGGCGCGCCGGTCGAGTTGACCCGCAAACTGTGGGCGACGATCGTCAACATCAACAATTCGGTCAACACCCGCATCAAGCCGCGCACCGACATGGAAAACTACGGTGTCGAGGAATACTGGGCCTATCCCGACAATGGCTATGGCGATTGCGAGGACTACGCGCTGGAGAAGCGTCGCGAATTGATGGATGCAGGCGTGCCCGCCGGCAATCTGCTGATGACGGTCGCGCGCCAGCCGAATGGCGACGGCCACGCGGTGCTGACCGTGCGCACCAGCCTGGGCGAGTTCATCCTCGACAATCTGGAGACCAAGGTGCTGTCCTGGACGGACACCGACTACACCTATCTCAAGCGCCAGTCCGATCAGAATTCCGGCGTTTGGGTGACGATCAACGACGGCCGCTCCGACGCGGTCGCCAGCGTCCGCTAAGGGCGCGACG
>NZ_RZQG01000208.1:0-7775 GCF_003998635.1 Mesorhizobium sp. M7D.F.Ca.US.004.03.1.1 | reverse complement strand
GTGCTCGACGGCGCTGCTCGCCGGCGGCATCGCCCGTGCCGACGACGCGACCAACGCGATGAAACCCGCTGCCAATGCCATGAAACCAGCCGCCGATGCGATGAAGCCGGCCGCGGACGCCATGAAGCCCGCAACGGATGCGATGAAGCCCGCCGACCCGATGGCCACCAATTCCATGAAGCCTGCCGCCAACGCCATGAAGCCGGCGGCTGACGCGATGAAACCGGCAACCGATGCCATGAAGCCGGCCAACTAGGCCGGCTGCCGGCGGCGCACGCGAATGTGAGCCCTTGCCGCAACTCGCGCGTCGCGCCGCCGGAGCTGATGCAATAAACTGATCCCAATGGAAGCCATGAGGAGTGCAACCATGACCGACATCAAGATTTCCAACCGTTCGTTCGGCTTTGTCAAAGGCGCGCTCGCCGCGCTTGCGCTTGCCGCCGCGGGCGCGGCCTTCTGGCTGACGCCAGCGGTTTCGGCCGAGGATGCGGTGAAGATCCCGCCGCCGGCATTTGACGAAAAGGCGGCTGCCGGCAGCGAAAAGGCAATCTTCGCCGGCGGCTGCTTCTGGGGCGTGCAGGGCGTGTTCCAGCACGTCAAGGGCGTCAGCAAGGCCGTCTCCGGCTACACCGGCGGTAGCAAGGATGATGCCGTCTACGAGACGGTCGGCTCAGGCCGCACCGGACATGCCGAATCCGTCGAGATCACCTATGATCCGTCTGAGGTCACCTATGGCCAGCTGCTGCAGGTCTATTTCTCGGTCGCCCACAACCCCACCCAGCTGAATTTCCAGGGTCCCGACTCGGGCACGCAGTACCGCTCGACGATCTTTGCCGAAAACGAGGCGCAAAAGAAGATCGCGCAAAGCTACATCGCCCAGCTCGACCAGGCCAAGGTGTTCCCGGAGCCGATCGTCACCACGCTGGAAACTGGCAAGACCTTCTATCCGGCCGAGAATTATCATCAGGATTTCCTGACGCTGAACCCGACCTATCCCTACATCGTCTACAACGACCTGCCCAAGGTGGCGAACCTGAAGGCACTGTTCCCGGCGCTGTACAGCGAGAAGCCTGTGCTGGTGCTGTCGGCGAGCAACTGAGGTTGGCGGACGCGCGACATCTCCCCCTCGAGGGAGGAGATCAGCTCGCGCCAACCCCCTCAATCATACGTCAAATCCGTCGCCTTCCCGCCAAACACCCGGTAGGCATAGAACGAATAGAAGATGATGACCGGCAGCACGACCACGGTGCCGGCCAGGATGATGGCCAGGCTCTCCGGTGCCGAGGCCGCTTGCCAGATGGTCAGGCGATCCGGCACCACGAACGGGTAGAACGACCAGGCCAGGCCGGCAAAGCCGAGCGCGAAGATGGCGGCCAGCGTCAGGAACGGCGTCAGCGAATGGCGGTCGTCGGGCTTCGGCAGATGGAAGGTCTGCCGCCACAGCCACAGGAACAATATTGCCGACAGAATCGGCAGCGGCGACAAATAGAGCATCGCCGGCCAGACGAACCACTTGTCGAAGATGCGCGGGCTGGCGAAGGGCGTCGCCAGCGACACCGCCGCCATGCCGAGCGCGGTCAGCACCAGCGCCGTGCGCAGCCAGCGCACCGCCTTCTTCTGCAACTCGCCCTCGGTCTTGTAGATCACCCAGGCGGCGCCCATCGCCGCGTAAGCCGCAGCAAGGCAGAACGCCACCAGCACGCCAAACGCCATGCCGCCGAAGCCGACATCGAGGCCCAGCACATAGACGCCCAGCATATAGCCCTGCGCCAGCGAAGCGATGAGCGAACCCAGGAAGAAAATACGGTTCCAGCGGTGCTTGCGCTCGGTCGGCACCTTGGCGCGGAAATCGAAGGCGACGCCGCGCAGGATCAGCCCGACCAGAAGCACGAAGACCGGAATGTAGAGCGCGGTCAGGATGACGCCATGCGCCATCGGGAAAGCGACCAGCAGCAGGCCGACGGCCAGCACCAGCCAGGTTTCATTGGCGTCCCAGAACGGGCCGATGGCCGCGATCATCGTGTCCTGTTCGGCGTCTTCGGCGGCGGCGAACAGGATGCCGATGCCGAGATCGAAACCGTCGAGAATGACGTAGATCAGGATGGCCAGGCCCATCAGGCCGGCGAAGATCAGGGGAAGCGCGGTGGGCCAGTCGAAGCTCATTTTTCTTCTCCTATTCGCCTGCTGCCGGTTGCGACATGGCCGTCTTCATGACGCCCGGCAGCGGCGATGAATCGCCGTCCTTCGCCGCCTTCAGCGCCAGGTGCACCAGCACGCCGAGATAGGCGATCAGCAAAAGCGCGTAGAGAATGAGATAGATGGCCAGCGTCAGCGCGACATGGCTGCCGGCCACCGGGCCGACCGCGTCGGCGGTTTTCAGCACGCCAGTCACCAGCCAGGGCTGGCGGCCGATTTCGGTGGTGTACCAGCCGGCCAGCGTCGCCAGCCAGCCCGACAGCCCCATCGGCACCATCAGCAGAGCGAGCGGCTTCGGCAGGCTGTGGCGGCGCTTGAGGAAGAAGGCGGCCGACCACGAGACGATGAGCATCAATATGCCGGTGCCGACCATGATGCGGAAACCCCAGAACACCGGGAACACAGGCGGATGGTTGCCGGGATAGTCGTTCAGCCCCGGCACGACACCGCTGGTCGAGTGCCGCAGCACCAGGCTGGCCCCGTCGGGAATGGCGATCTCGAACCTGTTTTCCTTGGCCGCCTCGTCGGGCAGGGCGAAAAGAACCAGCGGCACGTTGGGGCCGGTGTTCCAGTTGGCCTCCATGGCGGCGATCTTCTGCGGCTGGTGCTCCAGTGTGTTCAGCCCGTGCTGGTCGCCGGCAAAGATCTGGATCGGGATCAGGATCGCCGCGGTGAAGACGCCGGTGCGCAGCGCCTTCCACATCGATTCCGAGCGGTCGCCCTTGAGATAGCGCAGCGCTGACAGGCCAGCGATCAGGAACGACACCGTCAGGCCGGATGCCAGCAGCATGTGGGTAAGCCGGTAGGGCATCGACGGGTTGAAGACGATCGCCCACCAGTCGACGGCGTGTGCGACGCCATCACGGATCTCGAACCCGGCCGGCGTCTGCATCCAGGAATTGAGCGCGATGATCCAGAAGGCCGAGACGGTGGTTCCGCCCGCGACCAGCACCGTCGCCAGCGTGTGGATGCGGTTGGAGACACGGCGGAAGCCGAACAGCATGATGCCGAGGAAGGCGGCTTCGAGGAAGAAGGCGGTGAGGATCTCGTAGGCCAGCAGCGGCCCGGCAATGTTGCCGACCTTTTCCATGTAGCCGGGCCAGTTGGTGCCGAACTGGAAGCTCATGGTGACGCCGGTAACCACACCCATGGCGAAGGACAGTGCGAACACCTTCACCCAGGTGAAATAGGCACGTATCCAGGCGGAATCGCCTGTCGCGTTGTAGCGCAGCTTGAAGAACAGCAGCACCCAGCCAAGCGCAATGGTGATCGTCGGGAACAATATATGGAACGAAATATTCGCGCCGAATTGCATGCGCGACAGGATGAGCGGGTCCATGGTGGGCTCCGGCTGCTTCGAATGCCTTGAAGAATAGGCCTGTCACGCCGCTCGGTCAAAGCGGCGTCCCGCCGCGAGGCGGAACGCCGCAGCGCCCTGCCAATATGACGCATGTGCAGCATGGCTTAGCCTATGCGCCGGTGTCCGGCAGGTCGCCAGACTCATCCCGGTCGCTGGGGCAGTTGTATCGGCCGCCAGCCACCAGGGTCGGCCGGCAACGATTGTCGAGAACTGTCAGCAGCGGCATTGACTTACGGTTGCATGCACCGACATTCGGCCTATATCAGGGGACCTCTTTCAAGTAGCCGTTTTCAACCATGCCCTCCATCCTGTCTATTTCCGGGGTCTCCAAGACCTACGCCACCGGCTTTACCGCGCTCAAGGAGGTCAATCTCGACATCCAACGTGGCGAGATCTTTGCGCTGCTCGGCCCCAACGGCGCCGGCAAGACGACGCTGATCTCGATCGTCTGCGGCATCGTCAACCGCTCGTCGGGCACCGTCACCGTCGACGGCCACGACATCAACAAGGATTATCGTGCCGCGCGCAGCCTGATCGGCCTGGTGCCGCAGGAACTGACCATCGATGCCTTCGAGAGCGTCTGGGCGACGGTCAACTACAGCCGCGGCCTGTTCGGCAAGCCGGCCAACCCGGCTTTCGTCGAGAAGGTCCTGCGCGACTTGTCGCTATGGGACAAGAAGGACGCCAAGGCGATCACCCTGTCGGGCGGCATGAAGCGCCGGCTGATGATCGCCAAGGCGCTGTCGCATGAGCCGCGCGTCCTGTTCCTCGACGAGCCGACCGCCGGCGTCGATGTCGAGCTGCGCCAGGACATGTGGGCGATGGTGCGCCGGCTGCGCGAGGATGGCGTCACCATCATCCTCACCACGCATTACATCGAGGAAGCCGAGGCGATGGCCGACCGCGTCGGCGTCATCAACCGCGGCGAGATCATCCTGGTCGAGAACAAGGCCGAACTGATGCGCAAGCTTGGCCGCAAGCGGCTGGTGCTGGAATTGCGCAATCCGCTGACGGCCATTCCCGAGGCGTTCTCGCGCTACGCGCTGGAACTGTCGCCGGATGGCGGGCAGCTGACCTACACTTATGACAACCAGGCCGAGCGGCCGGGCGTCGCCTCGCTCATCCGCGATCTCGAGGCCGGCGGCATCCAGTTCCGCGACATCGACACGCAAAACAGCTCGCTCGAGGAGATCTTCGTCAATCTGGTGAGGAGAGAGCCATGAACCTCCGCGCGGTATGGGCGATCTACCGGATGGAAATGGCGCGTGCCTTCCGCACCGTGCTGCAGAGCATCGTCTCGCCGGTCATCTCGACATCGCTGTATTTCGTCGTCTTCGGCTCGGCCATCGGCTCGCGCATCACCGAGATCGACGGCATCAGCTACGGCGCCTTCATTGTGCCCGGCCTGATCATGCTGTCGCTCTTGACGCAGTCGATCTCCAACGCCTCCTTTGCCATCTACTTTCCGAAATTCGTCGGCTCGATCTACGAACTTTTGTCGGCTCCGGTCTCCTATCTGGAGATCGTCATCGCCTATGTCGGCGGTGCGGCGACCAAGTCCATCATCCTCGGCCTGATCATCCTGGCGACAGCCTCGCTGTTCGTGCCGCTGACCATCCTGCACCCGTTCTGGATGCTTACCTTCCTGGTGCTGACGGCGGTGACCTTCAGCCTGTTCGGCTTCATCATCGGCATCTGGGCGAAGAGCTTCGAGCAGCTGCAGCTGGTGCCGCTCTTGATCATCACGCCGCTGACCTTCCTCGGCGGCAGCTTCTATTCTATCAACATGCTGCCTGGGATCTGGCGCACGGTGACGCTGTTCAACCCGGTCGTCTATTTGATCAGCGGCTTCCGCTGGAGCTTTTACGGCAAGTCCGACGTCTCGGTTGGCGTCAGCCTTGGCATGACCGTCGTCTTCCTGCTGGTCTGCATAACCATCGTCGCCTGGATTTTCAGGACCGGTTATCGGCTCAGGAACTGAGCGGTCCAAAGTCGTCATCCTGGGGTCTGCGCCGCGTCGCTTCGCTCCTTGCCACGCCCCAGGATGACGAAGGGAAAAGGCTTCGCCCAAGCCCTGAATATCGATAGACCTAGATTGCCTTGACCAGCCGCAGCAGCCCTAACATCTCCACATACGTCCCCTTGCGGAAGGCGATGTAGACCGGCTCTTCGACACCATGGAAGCGGCGCTTGAACGCCGCCTGGCCCTGCAGGTTGAACCTGCGCCGGTTGACCCATGGCGAGCCGTAGGCGCGCTGGAAGATGTTGCGCCAGAAATCGCTTTCGTCAAAGCCGCTCGGGCCGATGTCGACGAGCGGCGACAGGCCGAGCGTGACCACCGAGATGCCTTGCTCGCGAAAACGGTCGACGGCGAATTTGGTCAGGCCGACCTCGGCATGCGGCGAGGCATCGATGTGCTTGCGCTTGAAGGCGGTGGTGTAGCCGATGACCTTGCCGTCGGCAAACAGCGGATCGAAGTCAAGCAAAGCGACCAGTTCGCCGTCGGGGCCATGCAGCACGAAACGGCGCATGTCGCTACCGAGATGGTCGGCGAACGGGCGGTTGAGAAAGCCCATCTCCCAGCGCTTGACGATGCGGTCGCCGCGCCAGTTTTGGGAAAGCCGGGCGATCTCGTCGAGGTGGATCGTTCGCCTGTCCTCTTCGAACGAAAAGCCCTTCTTCAGCAGCCAGCGCTCGGAGTAGCGCACGGTTTCGTTGCGCTTTCCGGAAAAATCATGCTCGGGCAGGGTGAGGCGGGTGTCGATGCCGAAACGATTGACCTTGTAGCCGAGCCCGGCCAGCACCCGTGCGGTCTCTTCGCCGATCTGCACGAACCACGGGCTGCCGGCGGCCTCGACGAAGCGTCTGATATAGTCGGGTCGATGCGCCGGAGCCGCCACGGGGTCGCCGAGCGCGAAATGATGCTTCATCTTGGTGCCGAAGGCGATGTAGCCGTCGGCGTCGCCGAAATAGGAAAGCTTGTTCTGCACGGCGCTGGAGTAGGCGAGCGAGAAGTCGCCGTGGCGGCGTACAAGCGCCAGCCGTTCGACATGGGTCAGCGCCTCCCGCTCGACCTTGGGCGCGGCGCCCTCAAGGATGCTGTCGACATAGATCCGCAAGGAGGGCATGGTCGAGATTCCGCGTGCCGCCTACAACGCCGCGCGTCCAAGACGCGCAAAGGTGCTGTAACACTTCGATTCTGCGCATGGCCTCGAAAATCGAACCCGATTTCGGGCATGCGCGTGGGGGATAACAGAGACCCGCCAGCCCCCCAGGGCCTCGAATCAATCACATTGCCGCGACCTGATTACCGTTGATATTGCGCATATGCCATATAGGGCACAACCGCGGCCCAGCGTATGCCTCGAAAATCGTATGGCTCGAAATCGGCAGCGGTTTGCGGGTATGGTCCTGCGCGGGATCAAACGGTTACAGCGTCATGCGAGCCTTGCGGCAGGGCGGTCGAATGGGATTCAAGAGTGAATGGCTGATACGACAATCAGGTGGGTGGCGGACCAGACGGTGACGGTCGAGCCGGCAATCGTCGTCGGCGCCGGTGCTGCCGGACTGGCCGTCGCGCACGCCTTGATGAACGCCGGCGTGCCGACCGCGATCCTGGAAAAGGAAAGCCGGCTGGCCGAGCCCTGGCACCGGCGACACCCGCAGTTGCATCTCAACACCCACCGCGATCTTTCTTCGTTGCCTGGCCTCGCCTATCCCCCGGGCACCCCTGCCTTTCCGCAAAGGATGGTCGTCATCCGCCATATGAATGATTTCAGGGAGGAGAACCGGCTGCCGGTGCAGTTTGGCGTCGCTGTCGAAGAAATCGCCTTCAAGGGCGATCATTGGGCGCTGCGGACCAGCGCGGGGCGGCGCCTGGCCCGCAATGTCGTCATCGCCACCGGCCGCGACAGGCAGCCATTCACTCCTGAATGGAAAGGCATGAAGGATTTCGCCGGCCGCATCATCCATTCGGCGGATTTCGGCGACGCGCAGGACTATGCGGGCCAGAAAGTGCTGGTCGTCGGCGCCGGCAATTCGGGCTTCGACGCGCTCAATCATCTGGCCGACATAGACACGGCCGCCATCTGGCTGTCGGCCCGCAACGGCCCCGCCCTCCTGCCCAAGCGGATCGGCAAGATCGCCGTGCATCGGCTTTCGCCGTTCATGGCGCGCTTGCCGTTGCGGGCCGACAGCCAGATGGCGGCCGTGTCTATGT
>NZ_RZQG01000207.1:0-7779 GCF_003998635.1 Mesorhizobium sp. M7D.F.Ca.US.004.03.1.1 | reverse complement strand
CGCTGGCGCAGTTCGTCGACGGCAGGCCGGTCACGGGCATTCGCGACGTGCTGTCCCTGATCAGCAACCCCAGACTGGCGTGGCTGTGGCTGACGCGCCCCTCGGCGCAGCTCGACGGCCGCGTTCCCGTCGACCTGCTCAGGCAGGATCAGGTCGACGAGGTCATCGAGGCGGCGCGTGCGTTCGCGCCGGACTAAAACTGATATGAGCCCCGCCGGCCGGAGCTATCCTTTCCTTTCCGCCAGCAAGCCAAGATAATGCTGCAGCACGGCGGCACCGGCGATCGACGTGACGTCGGCATGGTCATAGGCCGGCGCCACTTCGACGACATCGGCGCCGACGATATCAAGCGAGCCCAGCCGCCGCAGGATCATCAGCGCCTCGCGTGACGAAAGACCACCGGCGACCGGCGTGCCGGTGCCTGGGGCAAAGGCCGGGTCGAGACAGTCGATGTCGAAGGTCAGATAGGTCCTGGCATCGCCCACACGCGCCTTGATGCGCTCGACAACGCCGGCCACACCGAGCTCGGCGACATCTTCGCCATGCAGGATTTCAAGGCCGCAGGTGTCCGGCGCGTGGGTGCGGATGCCGACCTGGATCGAGCGCTCCGGCCTGATCAGGCCTTCGCTGACGGCCCTGGCGACGAACGAGCCATGGTCGATACGCTTCTCCTGGTCGAGCCAGGTGTCCTGATGGGCGTCGAACTGGACCAGCGCCAGCGGCCCATACTTCTTCGCATGCGCTCTGAGCAGCGGCCAGGTGACGTAGTGATCGCCGCCGATGGACAACAGCGTGACGCCGGCATCGACGACCTCGCCCGCCTGCGCCTCGATCTGCCATGGCGTCTCGTCATGCCGGCCGAAATCAAGGCCGCAATCGCCATAGTCGATGACCGCCAACCGTTCGAACGGATCTGCGCGGAAGGGATATTGCGGATCGCCTTCGAGGATGGCCGAGGCGCGCCGCACGCCTTGCGGACCGAAGCGGGCGCCCGGCCGGTTGGAGACGGCCGCATCGAACGGGATGCCCCACACGGCGACATCGACGCCGTCAAGGTTGCGGGTCAACCTGCGGCGCATGAAGGACAGGACGCCGCCATAGACCGGCTCGTGCGAACCCCCGTAAATGGTCTTGCCGAAAACGGCATTGTCGGTTTCGCGTGTGTGCGGCAATGATTTGAGCATATCGATCATCTTTTTGCTGGAGAGAGGTGTAGGGCCCGAGCAGGTCAGGATCAGTTCGTTCCGGTGATGAAGCCGGTCCATAGCCGGGTAACCAGGCGCAGCGATTTCTGATCGCGTGGTTGAGCGGCAAACAAATGTTTCATCGTCTCTTGCGAGATGTAGATGTCTGGATTGTCGCGAACGACCTCGTCGACCATCGGCGTCGCCGCCTTGACAGCGTTCGGGTAGAGCGTCGCATTGGTGAAGCGGGCGGCGACCCGCGGCGTGATCAGGAAATCCAGAAAGGCCTGGGCGTTTTCGGGGTGCGGCGCATCGACCGGAATGGTAACGACGTCGAAGAAGATTTCCGTGCCCTCCTTCGGGATGGAATAGCCGATATCGGCGCCGCTTTTGGCGTCCACCGCCTTGGTCGCCGCGCCGATCGCATCGCCACTCCAGCCAAGCGCCAGGCAGAGATCGCCGGCCGCCATCTCGCTCATGATCGAGCCCGATTTGAAATGCCTGATGTAAGGCTTGATCCCCGTGAGCAGATTGGCTGCCTTCCTGATCTCGCTCTCGTCGGTCGAGAACGGGTCGAAGCCGAGGTAGTTGAGTGCGATCGACATCACGCCTTCCGGCGAATCAACCATAGCGATGCCGCAATCCTGGAATTTTCGCGCCACCTCCGAATTGAAGACCATGTCGAGGCTGTTGACCGGGGCGTCCTTCATCCGCTCGGCGATCTTGGCCTTGTTGTAGATGATGCCTGTCGTGCCATAGGCATAGGGCACCGCATAGGCGTTGCCCGGATCCTGCCTGGCCAGGAAGGCCATGATGTCGGGATTGAGACCCGAGGCGTTGGGGAGGTTCGTCTCGTCGAGCTTCCGGATGGCGCCGGCTTTGATGTACTGGCCGACGATCGATGCGCCCGGCATGATCAGGTCATAGCCGGAGCCCCCGGTCAGCGCCTTGGTCGTGAGCATCTCGACGGCATCGAATGTGTCGTAGACGACCTTGATGCCGGTCTGTTTCTCGAAGTCAGCGATGGTGTCGGCGGGCACGTAATCGTACCAGAAGTAAATGTTGACAGTCTTGTCCTCGGCGGCGAGAGCATCGCCCGTCAAGGTGCAAACGGATAGGGCGAACATCGATGCGGCAAGGGTGGCAAGATGGCGCATGGCGCGGTCTCCCAAGGGGTCGGATCGCATGAGAATTGCCCGTTCGGCACGATCCGACAAACGGCATTTTTGTCGGTCATACTTGACAAAAACTCATCTCAAGCTTTGTCTTCGCCAATGAAGCTGCCTTCGTTGAATGCGATCCGAGCTTTCGAAGCGGCGGCGCGCCTGCACAGCTTCAAGGATGCCGCCGACGAGTTGCGGCTGACGCCCTCGGCGGTGAGCCGGCATATCCGGTCACTGGAACAGGCGCTGGGTATGGAGTTGTTCGAGCGTGGCATCCGACAGGTAACACTGGCGCCGAAAGCCACCCACTTTGCTCGCCGGCTATCCACCGCCTTCAGGTCGATCGAGGCTGCCACCGAAGAGATGGGCAGCCATGGCCGCCCCGATGCCGCCAAGCGCGCCTCGCTGTCGATCAACGCGACCTTCATGAACCTGTGGCTGGCCGACCGCCTGCCGCGCTTCCGCGCCGAGAATCCCGATTTCGAACTCGACGTGTCGATCCACGACGATCAGAGCCGGGGTGGCAATCCGAGTGCCGATCTGCGCGTGCTGTTCACCGCCGATGCCGGCAATGCAGACTATTTGCAGCTTGTGTCACTGGTGATCTTTCCCGTCTGCGCGCCGGCCCTGCTTGCCGGTCCGAATGCGCCAAGCCGGGTAGCCGATCTTGCCGGACAGAGGCTGCTGCACGAGAATACGACCGCCTGGTGGGAGGAATGGTTCGAGAAAGAAGGGCTGAAGGTCGACGCCAAATCCGGCCCGATCTTCCATGACCCGGCACTGGCCGTGCGCGAGGCGGTCAATGGCGGTGGTGTGGCGCTGGTCGACAACATCATGGCGCAGGATCTGCTGGCCAGCGGCCAGTTGGTGGCGCCGTTTCCGGTGCGGCACACGATTCCGGAAAGCTACTGCCTGCAGCAGAAGTCGGGCAATCGCGGTTCGGCCGGCATCAAGCAGTTCCGCGCGTGGCTGTTGGCGGAGATTGCCACCCACAAGCAGGCGATGGGTGTTGCGGCGCCATTTCCCTGGCGGTGACCAGCCGGTTGCGGCCGCTCTTTTTTCCGATGTACATCAGCCGGTCGGCGAGCGCGATCAGCGCTTCGGAATCGGCGGCCTCCGCCGGATACATGGCCACGCCAACGGTGCAGCCGACCTGGATGGCGCCAGTCGGCGTGGGAACCTTGATCCGCAACCTTTCCAGGATGCGTTCGGCGACGCGCACGGCCTTCTGCTGTGCCAGATCGGCGTCGCCCGAGAACAGGAAGGCGAACTCGTCGCCGCCAAGCCGGGCGACGAAATCGGCGCTGCGCAGGATCGAGCGAAGCTGGCTCGACACGCGCTGCAGCAGCGCATCGCCAGCCTCGTGGCCGAGCGTATCGTTGACTTCCTTGAACCGGTCGAGGTCGATGAACAGAAGGCCGGCCGCCTCGCCGGTGGCGCCGCAGCGGGCCACCACCGATTTGAGTTCGTCGTGGAAGGCGCGCCTGTTGGGCAAGTCGGTCAATGCGTCGTGGTTGGCCGAATGGTCGCTCTGCTGCTTCGCCAGTTCGATCTCGCGCTTTTGCGCCGAGAGTTCTTCGTTGGCTGTCTTCAGATCCAGCAGCAGCTGGGCGTTGAGGTCCTCGACGACCTTGCGGTCGCTGATGTCGACGACGAAGCCTTCGAGGAATTCGAGTTCGCCGGCATCGTCCCAGACACCGCCGCCGATCTCGCGGACCCAGAGCGACTCGCCGACCCGCGGCACGATGCGGTAGTCGACGTTCCAGTTGCAGCGCGCCTCGAGCGCGGCATCGACGGCCGCATAGACCGAGGGCAGGTCATCCGGATGGATGGCCGAGACATAGTCGCGCACCGCGTTGTGAATGAAATCGCTCGGTCGATAACCGCTGATGGTGAGAATGCCGTCGCTGATGTAGAGCATGGTGTAGGACGCATCGTTGCGGCAGCGGTAAAGGTAGCCGTCCATCCGGCCGGTGATGCTGAGAAGCGCATCCAGGCGCTCGTCGTGATAGGCCCCCTGGCCGACCACGGTTGCAGGACTCGTATCGTGCTTCTCGGCTGAAAATCCATGACGGTCACCACCCCAGTCTGTCCAAAATGCCGCTCTGGCACATCGACGACAGCTCTCTGGTATAACAACCGGATATTATCAATATCTTATGGATCGCGGTGATTTACCCGCAAATTCGGCTTGAATCGCAGGATTCCTGCGATCACACGTGTTCAGGCGGAATGGCGCGGCCGATTCCGTTCATGCCGCGCAAGGCCTTGCCTCGCTCGAAAAACGTTCGCGACTTTGCCGCCCCCAACGCGGACCGTTCGTCACGTCCCCGCCGTATACGCCGCGATCGCCGCCATATTGACGATATCGCTGTCCTTGGCATTCAGCGACACGATCTGAACCGGCTTGTTCAGCCCGACCAGCAGCGGGCCGATCACCGTCGAGCCGCCGAGTTCCTGTAGCATCTTGGTCGAGATCGAGGCGGAGTGGAACGCCGGCATGATCAGCACATTGGCCGGGCCGGTGAGCCGGATGAACGGGTATTGCGCCATGGCACGGGCGTTGAGCGCCACGTCGGCGGCCATTTCGCCGTCATACTCGAAATCGACGCGGCGCTTGTCGAGGATGCGCACGGCTTCCTGGACGCGTTCGGAGCGCTCGCCCTGCGGATGGCCGAAGGTCGAGTAGGCGAGCATGGCAAGCCTCGGCTCGTAGCCCATGCGGCGGGCGAAGCCCGCGGCTTCCTCGGCGATGTCGGCGATCTGCTCGGCGTTCGGCATGTCGTGCACGGCGGTGTCAGCGACCAGCACGGTCTTGCCCCGCGCCAGCACGATCGAGACGCCGATGACGCGGTGGCCGGGCTTCGCGTCGATGACGCGGCGGATATCGTCGAGCGCCGTAGAATAGTTGCGGGTGACGCCGGTGACGATGCCGTCGGCGTCACCCAGCGCCACCATGCAGGCGGCGAAGTGGTTGCGGTCGTTGTTGATCAGGCGCTGGCAGTCGCGGAACAGGAAGCCTTTGCGCTGCATTCGCTCGTAGAGATAGTCGGTGTAGATGCCGTTGCGGCGCGACAGCCTTGCATTGATGATCTCGATGCCTTGCTTGTTGAGATCGATGCCGGCGTGCTTGGCGTTTTCCTTGATGACGTCGTCGCGGCCAAGCAGGATGGCGGTGCCGAGCCGCTGGTTCACATAGGAGACGGCGGCGCGCATGACCTGTTCCTCCTCGCCCTCGGCGAAGACGATGCGCTTGGGCTGGCGGCGCACGCGGTCGTAGATGCGCTGCAGGGTCGAGGCGATCGGGTCGCGGCGGGCGGAGAGTTCCTGCGCGTAGCGGTCGAGATCGAGGATCGGCTTGCGGGCGACGCCAGAGTCCATAGCCGCCTTGGCCACCGCGATCGGGATGGCCGAGATCAGGCGCGGGTCGAACGGCACCGGGATGATGTAGTTGGGGCCGAATTTCGGCCGGTTGCCCTGGTAGGCGGCGGCGACATCATCGGGCACATCCTGGCGCGCAAGTGCCGCCAGCGCGCGGGCGGCGGCGATCTTCATGTCGTCATTGATGGTGGTCGCCCGCACATCCAGCGCGCCGCGGAAGATGTAGGGAAAGCCGAGCACATTGTTGACCTGGTTCGGGTAGTCCGAACGCCCGGTGGCCATGATGGCATCGGTGCGGATCTCGGCCACTTCCTCCGGCGTGATTTCCGGATCGGGATTGGCCATGGCGAAGATGATCGGGTTCTTGGCCATCGACTGCACCATGGCGGTGGTCAGCGCGCCCTTGGCGGAAAGGCCGAGGAAGACGTCGGCGCCGTCGAGTGCCTCGGCGAGGCTGCGCGCCTCTGTCTTCACCGCATGCGCCGACTTCCACTGGTTCATGCCTTCGGTGCGGCCCTGGAATACCACGCCCTTGGTGTCGCACAAAGTGATGTTTTCGGGCGCAAAGCCCATCGCCTTCATCAGCTCGATGCAAGCGATGCCGGCGGCACCGGCGCCGTTGCAGACCATTTTCGTGGTCTTCATGTCGCGCCCGGTGATCTCCAGCGCGTTGATCAGGCCGGCAGAGGATATGATCGCGGTGCCGTGCTGGTCGTCATGGAAGACCGGAATATCCATCAATTCGCGCAGGCGCTGCTCGATGATGAAGCATTCCGGCGCCTTGATGTCCTCGAGATTGATGCCGCCGAAGGAGGGCCCAAGGAAACGCACGCAGTTGATGAACTCGTCGGCGTCCTCGGTGTCGACCTCGAGATCGATGGAATCGACATCGGCGAAGCGCTTGAACAGCACCGCCTTGCCTTCCATCACCGGTTTCGAAGCCAGCGCGCCGAGGTTGCCCAGGCCGAGGATGGCGGTGCCGTTGGAGATGACGGCGACCATGTTGCCGCGCGTCGTGTAGTCGAAGGCGCGGCTGGGGTCTTCGGCGATGGCCAGAACCGGAACCGCGACACCAGGCGAATAGGCGAGGCTGAGGTCACGTTGCGTTGCCATCGGCTTGGTGGCGACGACCTCCAGCTTGCCGGGGCGGCCCATGGCGTGGAATTCGAGCGCTTCCTGCGCGCTGACGGACGGACCGGTGTTCTCGGTTTTCCTGGCCATGATGCTTTTGATTTCCTCGCCGGTGCAGCACCTCCTTGAGCGGGTGCTTTGTTTCGATCCGAATTAAGACCACGCGCCGCCGCGTGTAAACCGCCAGCGCGCGGGAATCGCGGATCGGATCGGCAATTGCGGGCAATCGGCCGTGTCGGTCGTCCCCCGTTTTTCGAAGCCTCGGCATTAAACCGCGCGATCACATCTGCTAGCGTGCCGCGCATGAACATGCACATTCCAAACGAGCCAGACGCCCCCGAGGCGATGACGCCGGTGCCCACCGCCCACGCCGGCGCCACGCCGATGATAGAGCAGTTTATCGAGATCAAGGCAGCGAACCCGGATTCGCTGCTGTTCTATCGCATGGGCGATTTCTACGAGCTGTTCTTCGATGATGCCGAGAAGGCGAGCCGGGCGCTGGGCATCGTGCTGACCAAGCGCGGCAAGTACCAAGGGCTCGACATTCCGATGTGCGGCGTGCCGGTGCATGCGGCCGACGATTATCTGCAGAAGCTGATCGGCCAGGGATTCCGCGTCGCCGTCTGCGAGCAGATCGAGGACCCGGCAGAGGCGAAGAAACGCGGCGGCAAATCGGTGGTGCGCCGCGACGTGGTGCGGCTGGTAACCCCTGGCACCATCACCGAGGACAAATTGCTGGCGCCCTCGGAATCGAGTTTCCTGATGGCGCTGGGACGGGTGAAGGGCGGAGCGGACCCAAGAGGCGGGGAGCGCGGCAGCGCGACAGGGAACCAAGGAAGTTTCGCGCTGGCCTGGATCGACATCTCGACCGGCGCCTTTCGCGTCACGGACACCACCGCCGACCGGCTGCTGGCCGACAT
>NZ_RZQG01000206.1:0-7783 GCF_003998635.1 Mesorhizobium sp. M7D.F.Ca.US.004.03.1.1 | reverse complement strand
GGGGAACTGCGGCAGCTGTTGGAGGATGAACCCGCCTCCCCACCGATGATGGCGTTCGAGCCAGGGGAACTGCGGCAACTGTTGGAGGATGAACCCGCCTCCCCACCGATGATGGCGTTCGAGCCAGGGGAACTGCGGCAACTGTTGGAAGACGAGCCTGCCTCCACTTGGGCACAAATCAATTCGACCCCACATGCGCGAGCGGACGGTGTTCATCAGCCAGCCCAGGCGCCGTGGCTCCCTGAACGCAGAAGATAACTTTGCGGAGGAGCGGTCACGCAACTGTCGGCGGCGCCGGGCCTCAGGGTGAATGGAAAGGATGGAGTGGCGGATGGTGTCGCGTGAAGGCGCAACACGCGTGCTGACCGACCTGCATACGTAGGAAGTCGTTCATTGCTCCCAAATCGTATGTGAGGAACATTCCTGTCCCGGCTGCGCCGCGCGATGCTAGGTCGCGTTGTTCAGCGGGCCAAGCCGATGACACCTACGAAGCTACTGATCGGGCAGATCGCCGTTGTGTGCGCAATTGTCATTATCGGCGTATGGACGGCAACCCAATGGTGCGCTCAAATGCTGACCTACCAGACGCCTCTCGGCGCACCATGGTTTCTCTTCGCCGGCTGGCCAATCTACAAGCCGTGGAAGCTGTTTGAATGGTGGTTCCACTTCGATGCTTATGCGCCGGAGGTCTTCGACAAAGCCGGTACGCTTGCAGGCGCCAGCGGATTCCTGGGTTGTGCCGCCGCAATCGCTGGCTCGCTTTTGCGCGCGCGACAGCGCGGGTCGGTTACGACCTATGGGTCTTCACGGTGGGCCACGACTCATGAGGTCGAGACGGCAGGGTTGTTACGGCCGGCGGGCGTTTTCCTCGGTAGGCTGAACGATCGCTATCTGCGCCATGACGGCCCGGAGCACGTCATGGCATTTGCGCCGACGCGTTCGGGCAAGGGCGTGGGGCTGGTTGTTCCAACGCTACTTTCCTGGACCGGGTCTGCCATCATTCATGATATAAAAGGCGAAAATTGGCAGTTGACCTCCGGCTGGCGGTCGAAATTCTCGTACTGCCTTCTGTTCAATCCGACCGACCCGAGATCGGCACGCTACAACCCGCTGCTGGAGGTGCGCAAAGGCCCAGATGAGATCCGGGACGTTCAAAACATCGCCGACATCCTCGTCGATCCCGAGGGCGCGCTGGAGCGACGGAACCACTGGGAGAAGACCAGCCATTCACTCCTAGTTGGCGCCATTTTGCACGTGCTCTACGCTGAAGAGGACAAGACGCTGGCCCGCGTCGCCACCTTCCTGTCGGACCCGCAACGCTCGTTTGCCGCAACGCTACGGCGGATGATGACGACAAACCATCTCGGGACGGGGCATAACCCTCAGGTCCATCCCGTAGTGGCCTCGGCGGCTCGCGAACTCCTGAACAAGTCGGAAAACGAGCGCTCAGGCGTCCTCTCGACCGCCATGTCCTTTCTCGGGCTTTATCGTGATCCAACGGTCGCGGCGGCCACTTCGTCCTGCGACTGGCGCATCGCTGACCTAGTGGATGGAGAGCGACCGCTGTCGCTCTATCTGGTCGTGCCGCCTTCGGATATCTCGCGCACCAAGCCTTTTGTGCGACTGATCTTGAACCAGATCGGCAGGCGGTTGACGGAGCGTCTGGAGGGGGACCCGAAGAAGAGCCGTAAGCATCAGCTGCTCATGATGCTGGACGAGTTTCCGGCGCTCGGTCGCCTCGACTTCTTCGAAACGGCGCTCGCCTTCATGGCAGGTTATGGCATTCGCTCCTATCTGATCGCACAATCTTTGAACCAGGTTTCAAAGGCCTATGGCGAGAACAATGCTATTCTCGACAATTGCCACGTGCGAATTGCCTTTTCCTCCAATGACGAACGCACGGCCAAGCGCATCTCGGATGCCCTCGGCACCGCAACCGAACTTAGGTCGATGCGCAACTATGCGGGCCATCGGCTTGCGCCCTGGCTTTCACATGTCATGGTGAGCCGCCAGGAAACCGCGCGCCCGCTCCTGACGCCAGGCGAGGTGATGCAATTGCCGCCGTCAGACGAATTGGTCCTGGTTTCTGGGTTGCCGCCGATCCGCGCCAAGAAGCTGCGCTATTATCAGGATCAGAATTTCACAGATCGGGTGCTGCCTGCGCCGGTGCTGCACGACGGACCCTATGCGGACTGCCCTGCATCACGCCCGGACGGCTGGACTGGACAAGTGTGCAGCGTCGATAGCCGACTTGCTGCGGACGAGGAAAGCGCCGACGCGCCAGTTGAAGACGAGGGAGGCGTTCAGCAGCAACGCCATCCAAGCCTGCCCGAAGAAGACGTTGTTGTCTCTCAAGAGCCCGATCAGGCCGATCTGTACAAGCCCGCAGACGATGACAGCGAAGCGCTCGCGGACAAGCGTGTCATGGATCGGATTTCCACTGCGGCCCGCGTCTACGGTATCAACGAGGGCAGGGGCGACGATGTCATTCCCGGCTTCTGAAGTCCGCTGAGTTGCAGAGCGCACCTCAGCGTAGATAACGGCCATAAGCAATTTTGAGCGTCTGGCCGATGCTTCTCCCGTCGCCGGCGCAACGCCGGGCCGTCGGAACGATCCGCATGAAGCCGCACCGCATTCGCCATCAGTTTCTGCTTGAGCCGGAGCTCAGCGAGAAACTGGACAACCTCAGTCGCGATCCGTCAACGACCAAATCAGCGATCGTGGGGAAGGCGATCGAGGCGTTCATCGAGCGGCGTGGCGAGAGCGAGTTCGATCGGCGCTACGGCGTAAGGCTTGACCGGCTCTCCCGCGATCTTGCCCACGTCAGGCGCGATTCCGAGGTGATCCTGGAGAGCCTGGCGCTCTTCATCCGCTTTTCGATCACCCTTCACGCCCACACGCCGGTCCCGGATCGGGCAACGCAGGCTATTGCCCAAGAGCGTTTCGAGAAATTCGTTGAGAAGGTCGGCCGCCAGATCGCTTCCGGCAAAAAGTCGCTTAGCAAAGACAATGGTGGGGGAGGGGAAGGATGAGCTCTCATCCCGAGGCCGACCACCGGCGGCGTGTCATGCTGCGCACCGCCATGGGTCCGGCAATCACCGAAGCCCTGGCCGATCCGTCCGTCATCGAGGTGATGGTCAATCCCGACGGCGCGCTGCGACTCGACCGGTTAGGCGAAGGTCGGGTCGATACCGACGTTCACATGCACCCGTCCGAGGCAGAACGTATCATCCGCCTGGTTGCTTCGCACGTGCGCGCCGAGGCGCACGCCGACAACCCGATCGTCAGTGCCGAATTGCCGTCTGGCGAACGCTTCGAAGGCCTGCTGCCACCTGTGGTGTTGGCGCCATGTTTTGCCATCCGCAAGCCCGCCGCGAAAGTCTACACCCTGGCCGACTATGTTGCCGAACGCATCATGCTGCCGCTGCAGGCCGATGCGCTGAAAAAGGCCGTCCGCGAGCGGCGCAACATGCTGATCGCCGGCGGCACTTCCTCGGGGAAGACAACACTCGCCAACGCTCTGCTGGCTGAAGTCGCCGAATGCGACGATCGGGTGATCCTGATCGAGGACACACGCGAACTGCAGTGCGCGGCCAGGGACTGCGTTGCCCTGAGAACAAGGCGGGGCTCGGTCACCCTTGCCGATCTCGTGCGCTCGACGCTGAGGCTCAGGCCGGACCGCATCATCGTGGGCGAGGTGAGGGGCGCGGAAGCGCTCGACATGCTGAAGGCATGGAACACCGGGCACCCAGGCGGCATCGCTACCGTACACGCCAATTCCGCGCGCTCGGCTCTCTATCGCATTGAGCAACTCGCCCAGGAAGCGGTGGTCACCGTTCCCCGCCGGCTCATCGCTGAGGCGATAGATCTGATCGTCTTCATAGCGGGACGCGGCTCGTCGCGCCACATCGACGCAATCGCCGAGGTCACCGGTCTCGACGGCAGCGGCGATTACGCCGTTGCCCCGCTCACGCTTTCGCAACTCCAGCAGCTTTGAAAGGCCTTCCTCATGCGCAAGAAGCTTCGCTTTCTTTCGTCCACAGCGCTCGCGTTTCTTATCACGGCCCCGGTTTATGCCGCCGGCTCCGGCATGCCGTGGGAGCAGCCGCTGCAGCAGATCCTGGAGTCCGTGCAGGGACCGGTCGCCAAGATCGTTGCGGTGATCATCATTATCACCACCGGCCTGACGCTTGCCTTCGGCGACACCGCCGGTGGTTTTCGGCGCCTGATTCAGATCGTCTTCGGTCTGTCGATCGCCTTCGCGGCATCGAGCTTCTTCCTCTCCTTCTTCTCCTTCGGTGGTGGGGCGCTCGTCTGATGGCCGCCGGGGAGCAGCATATCGAGGGCTTCGCAGTACCGGTCCACCGGGCGCTGACCGAGCCGATCCTGCTCGGCGGGGCTCCGCGCGCGGTGGCGATCCTCAACGGTACAGTGGCCGCGGCCATTGGCTTCGGCTTGCAGCAATGGATTGCTGGTCTGGTGCTTTGGATCGCAGGCCACTCGTTAGCGGTGTTTGCCGCAAGACGCGATCCGGACTTCGCCAGCGTGCTTGTGCGCCACCTACGTCTGAAGGGGTGGCTTGCATGCTGAACCTTTCGGAATATCGAAGCAAAGCCGACCGGCTTGCCGACCATCTACCCTGGGCTGCCTTGGTGGCGCCCGGCATCGTGCTCAACAAGGACGGCAGCTTTCAGCGGACGTTGCGGTTCCGCGGCCCGGATCTCGAAAGTGCGACGGAGGCTGAACTCGTCGGCATTTGCGCCCGGGCGAACAATGCTCTCAGACGCCTTGGCTCTGGCTGGGCATTGTTCTTTGAGGCCGAGCGCACAGAAGCGCTGGGCTATCCGAACTCGCATTTTCCTGACGCCGCGTCGTGGCTGGTCGACGAAGAACGCCGCGCTGCTTTCGAGGGGAAGGTAGCGCACTACGAGAGCCGCTATCATCTGACCTTGGTGTTTATGCCACCGCCGGACGCCCAGGCGCGCGCAGAAAGCACGCTCGTCGACTCTCATTATTCCCGAGGAGAAAGAGACTGGCGCCAGGATCTGGCGAGGTTCCGTGACGAGACCAACCGCGTGCTCGATCTCTTCTCGGGTTTCATGTCCGAAGTACGCGTCCTCGATGATGCTCAGACGTTGACCTACCTCCACGGCACGATTTCGCCTCGTCGCCATCCTATCATGGCCCCGGAAACGCCGATATATCTGGATGCAATCCTGGTCGATGCGCCGCTTACCGGTGGCCTGGAGCCGATGCTGGGTGAGCAGCATCTTCGCACACTGACCATCCTCGGCTTTCCGAACCTCACCCGGCCCGGAATCCTCGATACCCTCAATCATCAGGATTTCGCCTATCGCTGGATGACGCGCTTCATTCCGCTCGAGAAAACGGAAGCCACGAAGACGCTGACGCGATTGCGCCGGCAGTGGTTTGCCAAGCGCAAATCGATCGTGGCAATCCTACGCGAGGTCATTACCAACGAGCCGGTCCCGCTTGTCGATAGCGATGCCGACAACAAGGCGCTCGATGCCGACGAAGCCCTTCAGGCATTGGGCGGTGATCATGTGAGTTTCGGCTATCTCACCACCACCGTGACGGTGTGGGGCGAGGATCGCCAAGCCGCTGCAGAGAAGCTTCGCGCGGTCGAGCGCATCATCAATGGGCTCGGCTTCACCACGATCCGAGAAGGCGTCAATGCGGTCGAGGCTTGGCTCGGCTCATTGCCTGGCCATGTCTACGCTAACGTTCGCCAACCGCTCGTTCATACATTGAACCTTGCCCATCTCATGCCGCTGTCGTCGGTTTGGGCCGGTCCTGCGACAAACGAGCATCTCGCGAAAGTCACCCAAACCGAAGCGCCACCGCTTTTCGTTGCCGAGACCAGTGGGTCGACACCGTTTCGGCTTTCCACCCACGTCGAAGATGTCGGCCACATGCTGGTTGTTGGTCCGACCGGCGCCGGCAAGTCGGTTCTGCTTGCTCTGATTGCTCTGCAGTTCAGGCGCTACGCCGGCGCCCAGGTTTATGTCTTCGACAAAGGCAATTCGGCCCGTGCTGCAACACTTGCCATGGGTGGAGAACACCACGCGCTAGGAGCGGACGGTTCCCTTGCCTTTCAGCCACTGCGCAGCATCAACGACCAGGCTAGCCGAAGCTGGGCGGCCGAATGGATCGCCAGCCTTGTTGCCCACGAGAACGTC
This sequence comes from Mesorhizobium sp. M7D.F.Ca.US.004.03.1.1, assembly GCF_003998635.1. Taxonomy (NCBI): domain Bacteria; kingdom Pseudomonadati; phylum Pseudomonadota; class Alphaproteobacteria; order Hyphomicrobiales; family Phyllobacteriaceae; genus Mesorhizobium; species Mesorhizobium sp. M7D.F.Ca.US.004.03.1.1. The sequence continues at coordinate 1,583 of NZ_RZQG01000206.1, read as the reverse complement.
ACCGTCACGCCGGAGGTGAAGGAGGCTATTTGGTCAGCGCTGGCCAGCCTTGCCACCGCGCCGGCGCAGGAACGCACACTGACCGGTCTTTCGGTCCTGCTTCAATCCAATGCGCTGAAGACCGCATTGATGCCCTACACGCTCGACGGTCCCTTCGGCCGCCTGCTCGATGCCGATCATGATGGGCTGGCCTTGTCGGATGTGCAGTGTTTCGAGACCGAGGAGTTAATGCACAGCCAAAGCGCTTTGCTGCCGGTGCTTACCTATCTGTTCCAGCGACTTGAGGAACGGTTCGACGGACGGCCCACGCTGATCATGCTCGACGAGGCGTGGGTCTATCTCGACAATCCGCTGTTCGCCGCCCGCATCCGCGAATGGCTGAAGGTGCTGCGAAAGAAGAACGTGTCGGTTGTCTTCGCTACGCAGTCGCTGGCTGATATCGCGGGCTCTGGCATAGCGCCGGCAATCATCGAAAGCTGCCCGCAGCGCATTTTCCTTCCCAATGATCGTGCCGTGGAACCCCAGGCGCGCACAGCCTACGAGCGCTTCGGTTTAAGCGAGCGGCAGATCGAATTGATCGCCCGCGCCACGCCGAAGCGTCAGTATTATCTGCAATCGCGCCGCGGCAACCGTCTGTTCGAGCTCGAGCTTGGCCCCATCGCTCTTGCGCTTTGCGGTGCTTCCGATCCGGCCACGCAGACTCTGATCGACAGGATCATGTCCGAAGACGGGCAAGGCAGCTTTGCCTCGCAGTTCCTGATCGCGCGCGGCCTCGATTGGGCCGGCGAACTTCTCAAGCAATTCCCTCAACCAGACAAGGAGCAATTCTCATGATGCGGCGACGCCTTCTCTCCGGCCTGATCACCGTTTCCCTGATCGCCAAGCCTATGGCCGACTATGTGCAGCCCGCCTACGCCCTTATCGTGTTCGATCCGTCCAATTATGCGCAGAACGTGCTGACGGCCGCGCGCGCATTGGAGCAGATCAACAACCAGATCCAGTCGCTGCAGAATCAGGCGACCATGCTGCAGAACATGGCGCGCAATCTTCAGCGTCTGGATTTCTCTTCCGTTGGCCAACTCACCGGTTCGCTCCATCGCATCGACGGCTTGATGGACCAGGCGAGTGGCCTCAGCTTTGATCTGGGCAAGCTTCAAGACCAGTGGCGCAGCCAATATCCGGAAAGCTACGACGCCACGATCAAAGTCAGCGATGTGGCGAGTGCTGCGCGGGAGCGTTGGCAAACCGCCATGCAGGCGTTCCGCCAGACCATGGGTGTCCAGTCGCAAATCGTCGAGAACGTCCGCGCCGACGGCGATCTGCTCGCCGATCTCGTCAACCGCAGCCAAGGGGCGGCCGGTGCGCTTCAGGCAAGCCAGGCCACCAACCAGCTGATGGCGCTTTCGACAAAACAGCAGATGCAGATCCAGACGCTGCTCGCAACGCAGTTTCGAGCTGAGGCCGAGGATGCCGCCCGCAAGGCCCAGTCAGACGAAGCCGCCCGCGAGATGACGAAGCGATTCTTGGGTACCGGCTCGGCTTATCCCGGCAATTAATCACGAGTTCATCACGACGAGAAAGGC
>NZ_RZQG01000205.1:0-7795 GCF_003998635.1 Mesorhizobium sp. M7D.F.Ca.US.004.03.1.1 | reverse complement strand
CTACCTCAGTCTCGATGGCACTAGCGCGGCGGCGGCACCGGCGGGCACGGCGGGCCCGGCCGGCTGGAAATCAGCAAGTCGAGATCGAAAGAAAACGACCTCGATCAATCCCAACGGTTGAACATACGTTGGTCACAACGATACCTTGCGCCAGCGAGGAAATTTGAAAATGACCACGGTTCCGATACGTGCGACCCGAAAGGCTTACCGCGGCGGTGACCAGGCCAAGGCGCAGCGCGTGGCCGATGAAAACAGGATCGTCGATCGGATAGAGCTTCGGGCGAATGAGGTCCTCGCGAACTGCCCGGACGAAATCCAGACGCTGCTCTTCGGGGAAATAGCCAACGATCTCGCCGTCGACGTCAACCTCGTTCGAGAAGCGCTATCGGGCGGTCACAACGGGGTCACCGTTCGCGTCACCGCGGCTGCCCGCGAATTGCTCGAGCGGTTCAAGGCCTGATCTCCAAGGCCAGGCGCTACCCTATCGAATTAACGCAAACGAATCTGCATCGATTCGGGGTATGTCGCGGCAAATGCGTGGTTTTTCGGCGGAATTTGACCTCCGCCTTGGCCGTTTGATCACGTCATGCCCGCTATTCACAGGGTTAGCTGAACGAAGACAACCATCTGAAATTGCTCGGTTATGTCCTATTCTTGGACCGAAACGAGAACAAAAGCGCTGTTAACAGCAGCTGCCGAGTCCTTGCACGCGACGATGTCATGTTAAACTGTTGGAATTGATACGCGATTTGAAGGGCCGCCGCACGGATTAGCCTCCCCACGCGACGGCACCCCAAGATCGCATCCCGCTCAATCGATCGAAGGCGCGGGACGAGGCTCGTCAAAGCCGGACAACCATGTCCGGGTGAAAGCCATCGGTCAAGCCTGAGATCACTTGAAGTGATAGGAATCGACCAATGAGCATGCCTGAAATCCAAAAGTCTCTCACCTTCAACGAAGCCATCGAGGTCTGGAAGCTCCGGGCTGCAGGATGGTTTCAGCACCAGATAGCCGCCAAGTTCGGGGTCAACCCCGGTCGCGTCAATGAGGTGCTGAAGGAACGCAAGCACGCCGGTAGCCGAATGTCCGCCGGTCTGGCGAAGGAGCACGCTAAATGACCCAGCGCACCTTTCCTTCTTATTGGGTCTACAAGGACGTCGCTGGTCAGTGGCGTTGGACCTACCATGCTGTGAATGGCAAGGCGATCGCGGTTTCAAGCGAGGCCTACATCCGCAAGGCTGACTGCCTTCATGGTATCAGCTTGGTCTCGACCTCGGGCGAGCAGAAGGTCTGGTTCCCCATCGATCTGGTGGACGCTGCCTAGCATTGGACGAACCGCCGGCGGCCTTCGAGCCGCCGGCGAATGCCCCCAAATTGGAGAACCGGGCAATGGCCAGGCGTAGTCAACCAGCAGAACCTACCAATGTAACGCTCACGGCCGACCAGATGCGTCGAGGTATCGTCCGGCTCACCAAGCGGCTGGAAGAGGTGCGGGCGTTCAACCCGGAGGACATTCCGGGTGATGATCCAAGCCCGTTAATCCGACCCCTTTCAACCGCGATCGACACATCGTTGATTGAGACATTCGGCGCCAACACCATTGAGTATGATCGATACCGGCGAGCGATCCACTTCAACTATCCGATTTCGATGCTGGAGCGAACCGCGCGTCACCGCATTGTCGAGGCTCTGAAAGGTGAGCGCCAAAAGGCGATCGACCTTCTCCTGGCAGCGATCGATCTTCTGAAGGAACGCCTCGAAGAGGCTGGTGACGTCGGTTCAGCTCCGGCTACGCCGACCAAGCAGATCGACCCCAGAAAGGTGTTCATAGTCCATGGCCACGACGAGGCCATCCGGGAAACCGTGGCCCGCTTTGTCGGCCAGATCGGTTTGACCCCGGTCATTCTCCACGAGCAAGCCAACAAGGGCAGAACCATCATCTCAAAGTTTCGGGACGAGGCAGCCTCCGTTGGCTTTGCGATCGTCCTGGTAACCCCTGATGACGGTGATCGGCCACGCCAGAACGTGATTTTCGAGCTCGGTTTCTTCCTCGGCGCGCTCGGTCCGGAGCGTGTCGCTGCGATCGTCAGGCAGCCGGTCGAAACCCCAAGCGACTATGATGGCGTCGTCTACATAGCGTTCGATGGCGCTGGCGGTTGGAAAATCGCTTTGGCGAAAGAGATGCAGGCCGCGGGCTACGCGATCGACTGGAACAAAATCATGGGCTGAACGAAGACATTCCGGCGTCGGCCTTGATCCGCCGCCGCTTCGCGTTCTCCCGCCCCTTGCGCGCGATCTCAACGCGTTTCGCCTCGGCCGCGGCTTCCTCGGCCGAGAGCTTCGGCATGATCTGGTCTGGGCTTGCGAAGCGCCAGAGCAGTGCAGTTGCCATCGCCTCCGCGGTTGAGCAAAACATCGGCTTCACGATCTGCGACCAGGCGCGCAGCTGCTCGAGGTCGACGTCGTCGAACAGGTCGGCGCGGATCTCGACGACACCGGAGCGTACCAGCGCGGAGACCGCCGCGATGGTTTCCATCTGCAGCGCCCCGGCGTTGCCGTTGGACTCGACGATGAGCCGCAGCACCAAGCGCAGATGGTCGGCGCCGTGAGCTTGGCCGATGCGCTTCAGCGTGATCGGGCAGAAACATACCTTGCCGCGACCGGCCATCGCGCCGTGCAGGGCCGGTTTCAGGATCTTGATCCCGCACTGCTCAGCGATCTTGTGGACGTCACAGGGGAACGGCGCGGTTCTGTCGAGCATACCGGCTATTGTAGCCCAAGAGTGGTTTCCAGATTCTAATTCCACTCGCCGCCGCGCGGACGACATTGTGAATAGGCCGCATATATCTGGAACCGCTCAAAATTTACCAGAACAACTGTCATCACTTGCAGAAATATTCATTTTAGGAGATGCTGATTTAAAGCCTTGGGAGGGCTGGGGGATGAACAGAAAAATGTTGATGGCACTCGTTGCCATTGCGCCGCTGTGCGGCTGCCAAACAAGCAATCAAGCCGACTACATGCAAATTGGGTACGGGCCGAGTTTCGACGTCGCCCATGCTCAGTGCGAAATGCAAAAGGGATCGGCAGACCAAGGTTATCTTGCCATCGGGTCACCAGCCTTTGTTGCGGGAGCCGGAATCGGCAATGCCCTAGGCAACTTGGCTGCAGAAGATCAGTACATGAAGAATTGCCTTATCATAAACGGTTGGAAGCGCGCGCCGCATGGCCAGGGTGCCGCGGCTGTTGCAGCCGTGGCTGCTGGCGCGCCGCCGACACCTTATGGGATACAGCGCGCCCCTGGCAGCTGGATCAACACGGCGCTGCTTGACTTGTCAGACGCGAATAAAAAATGCGGTGCCGGCGATAAGGTGTCTTGCGCTACTCGAGTGAAGCTCGGCAGGCAACTGAGGGCAGCTGGCTTTAATCCGTCTTAGTTTTGGGGGCAACAACGGCAGGCTGGGCGCAAGGCTAGGCGATGACGGACACCAGTCAATGGCCGGCCGCCCCGGTCTACAGCCCTCGTGATTACGCTCTCATCCTCGAGCTTTCGGAAGTTGGTGATCTGCCGCCGACGTGGGAGGAGTGGTGGGAGAAATTCAAAGCGTCTGAAGCTGAGCAACGCCGCCAAGGCTTTCCCGCTATCAGAGTGAGCGTCCACGCCGGCAAATTCAAGGCCTGGCTCCAGGACAACTCGCTCCGGTCATCCGAACAGACCCGGCAGCAATACGCTCAGCAACGGCTGGATATGAAACGAGCCCGGAAAGCAGAGCGTGCGGGATCACCATGGACAACGTGGGCGCAGGCGCCGGTCGTTCCAACACACTGGACGCATAGGCCGTTAGAGGTGCTCGCCTATCTGTTGCTGGCGATCGCGATAGGCACGTTGCTGCTCGTGCTCGATTTGACTTGGAAGCTGGACACCTAATCCCAAGCCAAACGCCGCGGTCGGCACCGTGAAGCCGGCATCGGAAGCCTTAGCTGGCTTTGTGAAATCCTACTTGGGCGACGAGCATGACTAGACTAGGCATGAGGCGGCGCGCGGTAAGCGTTTCACGGGAAAAGCACTGAAACGGCCATGCGGCCGGAGCAAAGGATTGGTCGTTGCGTGACTGGAAAAGGGCTGGCGTTCATCGCGCCGGCCCTTTTCCTTATCAGGTCAGCGTCACCTTCGGATCGACATAGAAGGTCGACGACGCCTTGCCCGCCTTGACGCGGGCCAGAACCCAGCCCTTCTGCTGAGGTGTGAAGGTGACATCCAATTTGAACGAAGCGGTCGAGCCGCCCCACGATTCCGAGCTGGAAGCCTGTGCTGCAGCGGCGGTCAAAAGCGTCGCCTTGACGTCGCTGACGAACGAGGCTTGCGGCGATGAGGCGTCGCCGAGATATTCGACCTCCAGCCAGAGTTCGTCGTCATTCGGGATCGCGGCGGCGCGGCATTCAACCGTTGCCGTGACAGCGGATCCCGTCGTGTCATTCCAGATGGCGATCGGCGGTGCCTCGAAGGGAAAATGCCAGGTCGCATTGGCGGTGGTGACGATCTTCCACGATATCGGCGTCGTGCCGTTTGACGCCCCTCCGGTGTGGACGATCGTCGTTTCTTCGACCAGCGACCCGGTATAGCGGCCACGATATTGATTGTAGTTCACCCCGGTCGAGCCGACGCGCATAGCGTCGATCTCGATCTGGCCATGCGACTGTGGCACCGCCGCGATCGTGACCGCCGCGTTGGTCTTACAGTCAATGAGCTCCGCAGTAGCTCCCGTGGTGTTAGACGAAGGGGTGCCAACGATCGTATTCCCCGAACCAGAAGCACTGAGATCGACACCTTGACATTTCAATTTTCCACCAGAACCCAATGTAAATAGTTTGGTCGGCATTGTGCCGAGAAGCGCCGACGGCGTATCACGCCAAATAAAATCACATGTCATAAGTATTGTATGAAAGCCGCTAGAAAACGAGACTGTTGTATTGATCAATTCAATCCGCTGACCAACGCCAGCGCTCGTTTGAAGGGCGTCACTGGAATTGCCGCCTGCAATTCGAAGCGAACAGTTGATGAATTTTTGTGTAATGGCAGAACTACTCGCCAAAGTGATTGAAGCGCTGCCCGACGTAAAGATGATCCCATAATAGACGGTTGATCCGTTGAAGAAGATCGCGTTTGAAAAGCCGGTCGTGTTGACTTGCGCCGTCGTGCGAAGGTCGGCCACTACAGGCGGGACTGAACCGGTGTGATCAACGCAAATAGCAAACGTCGGATTTGCCAATGTTCCCTTTGAGTTTGGCGCAACATTTGACGCCGTTGATTCCGCATGATCTTCCGACACATAATAGGTGTCACCGGCAGCGCCGGCAGCAAATGCCGACGTGATCGTCGTATAGGCGTTGGCCCAGCTTGTGCCGTTGGCGGAACCAGCGGCTGCGGAGCGCACATAGCGTATGGTCATGATCAGGCCTCGTTGATGAAAATGCCGGGCAACATCGATTGCCGAGGGCCGGAGCTGTTGACATAGACCGAGGGCGTCACCTGGGCTTGCTTAAGCGCTGGCGGCGGCGTTGGTGGCGTTGAAAATACAAACGGATTGATGAGCATCATATGCGTGGTCCCTCCTTGGAGCGGGTCTAAGTCTCATTGATGAAACCGCCAGGCGTCATGGACTGACGCGGGCCGTTGCTGTTGATGAATGTTCCGGCTGGAAGCATCGCCTGTTTGGAAGCCGGCGGCGGTGGAGTGGTGGAGACGGTTGGCGAAAACGTAGGCATGGGGAACGTCATGCTGCTGCCCTCATCTTGTTGACGTGTTGCGGTCGGAAGTGCCGGTGCATGGTTCGGGACGGACATCGGCCGGCGTCATACGCGCGCGGGCGGCGGCGAGCAGCTGGCTGGCGGATATCGAGATCATCGGATGCCAGGCCCAAATGTCCGGGCGTGGCGGCTCTCCTCGCCTGCCAAGCAGTGGATGATGCCGCAGGCCTGTGCCGTTTCGATTCGAAGCGGGTTTTCGTTCTTCAGCTCGCGCTCGAACCACTCGCGGCCGAAGAAGCCGCGCTTCGCATAGATATCGACGATCTCCTTGTCGGACCGCTCGATGTACTGCGCCAATTTCGTGTATTTCTCGGCGGTCCAGCGTTGCCGTTCAGACTCAGGCGGACCCTTGATCTCGACGCCGTGCAGCAAGATCTGGGACTTGGCATAAGCCATCCGGAGATCGCCACCCATCAGGATCAACGACGCCGCCGACGAGCATTGGGAGCCGGCAGTCGTTGTCACGAACCCGCGCGCTGCGCGCAGCGCGCGATAGATTTTCATCGCTTCATCGAGGGCGCCGCCGGCGCTGTCGATGGTAATCTCGACAAATTGTGCGTCGGAATGAGCCTTGAGCGCGGCTTCGATCGGGGCGGCAAAGATTCCCTTGCCTGTTTTCGGATCCCGGTCGCCGATTGGCCCCTCGAGGTCAAGCCGCAGCTCGTCGCCGCGCCTGATCGCGACCGGAGCGGCCGCAACGAGCTTGGCCATCATGCGCCGCGCCGCGGCAAGCCTCGGACGGTTCTTGGTCATCGCACCGCCCGGAAGCTGAGCTTTGCACTGCCATCCGGCAACGACTCGATCTGGACACTGACGTCACGATAACCGGCCGCGACGGCGTTGCGCGCCGCCTCAGAGATGCCGGCGATGGTCGGCGCGAGAGCCGGAGCGGCGCCGACTTTCCGCATGATTTCGAGCGCGGCCTCGCGACGCGGCCGATCCTCAAGCGCCGGCAACGTCATCTTGGCTTTCCCATAAGAAGTTCGAACCGGATCTGCGCCAATTTTGCGGTGACGATGGACTCGGCATGCCGCGCACCCACCAGGATAGGAGCTAATGGGTGCGCGGTAGTCGAGCCGTTCGCCGGGTCATCAAATTTTACCGACTCGCACTCGGGGCGTTGACGATCTTGGCCGGAAGCACAAACACCCGACGCGCGCCGGAGACCGTCGATCTGCTGTTGGACGCGCCCATTGGTCGCCCGCAATGATCCGCGCGTGGGGGATTTCATGAAACACCTCCGCCCGGACCGCGTAGGATCCGGCGAAGGTGATAAATCGCGTCGTGCATCGCCGGCGTGCGCCCAATTGCGCCGTGCAGTTCGATTCCGTCGGCCAGGGCCTCGACATTCGCGGATGAACCGACGCCTACGAGTTCCTCGAGCTCATCCAAGCGCTGGTTGATCGCGGCGACAAATTCCGCGATCGTGCCGCCCTGCTGCTCGCGCACCCTTTGCGAATGCTCTCGCCGGCGCCGGTCCTGCTCGGAGCGCGCTGCCGCCAGCGGCTTGGAAAACGCATCTAGTTCGGCCTGAAGAGTAGCCATCTGGCGCTGATCGACAGTCGCATGCGGCTCTCTGGCCTTGATTGCCATGGCGGCAATTCGATCGGTGACCGCCTGGCGGTCCGCACGCAGGCGCACATAGTTCTGTTCCGCCAGCCGCAGCAGGTTGCTTTTCGCGGGAAGCGCCAACCGGTCGCGAAACCGCTCGATCGGGGTCACGTCGCTCATCGGCTTCACCAACTTCAGCATCCTTAAGTCCTCATTTCGAGGCCTGCTTTACCTCTCTTTCGGACGCCGGTTCGTCACCGCGTGACGGAAAATTTCGCTGACAAGCCGCTCGATCGCCGCCGCTACCTTCGCCGGATCGTCACCCGATGCCTCGGCGAGCCGGCCTGTCTCGATTAGCCACTCGCGCAGACGCAATGGAACCTCGACCTTGCAGGCGAGTGCGCGGGAACGCTGCCGCTCGCGGTAGGCCTTCGAG
>NZ_RZQG01000204.1:0-7803 GCF_003998635.1 Mesorhizobium sp. M7D.F.Ca.US.004.03.1.1 | reverse complement strand
CCCATATAGTAGTTGTCGAAATCGAAGACGAGCGTCGGTCCCTGCGGAAGCCGGCCGGCGGCGATATCATCCGGGGTGAGCACATCAGGATGATCGAGCCTGCCGACCGGAATCTCCAGCGAGGAGTAGAGCATGTTGCTCCAGCGCGCGCCGGTCGCCAGCACCACGCGATCCGGCGCCAGGTCGATGATCTCGCCCGCGCCCAAAACACTCTCGGGATAGAGCGAGACGTTGCCCATCTCGCTGAGACGCCCAAGCCGGTAATCGACGACGCGATTCCAGGCTGAAAGGCCGGGCAGCGTCTTCTCGAAGGTCAGCCGCCCGCCGAAGGTGCGGTTGCCGTCGGCGAGCATCACCTCATGGCCGCGACGGCCGAGCGTCAGCGCGCATTCGAGCCCAGCCGGTCCGCCGCCGACAATCAGGATCCGCTCAGGCGCATCAGTGCGCTCGACACGTTCGGGGTGCCAGCCGCGCCGCCACTCTTCGCCGGCGGTCGGGTTCTGGGTGCAGCGTACCGGCACGCCGTCATGCCAGCTCGAAATGCAGATGTTGCAGCCAATGCATTCGCGGATCTCGGCCTCGCGGCCCTCGCGGATCTTGTTGGGCAGGAAGGGATCGGCGATCGAAGGCCGCGCGCCGCCGATGAAGTCGAGCACACCGCGTTTGATCTGCGAGACCATGGTGTCGGGCGAGGTGAAGCGGCCGACGCCGACCACCGGCTTTTTCGTCAGCGATTTGACGAAATCGATCACCGGCTCATGGCTGCCTTCGCCGGTGAAGCGCGACGCTGAACAGTCGGTCGGGCTGGAATCCATCTTGACGTCGAACAGGTCCGGCAGCTCCGCCAGCAGTTCGATCAGCTCGTGCGCTTCCGAGGGCTGGTTGCGGCCGGGCCTGCCGCGCAGTTCCTCGAGGCTGACGCGCAAGGCGACGCCGCAATCCTTGCCGACGGCATCCTTGGTGACCTCGATCATCTCGCGCACGAAGCGCACCCGGTTCTCGATCGATCCGCCGTACTCGTCGACGCGATGATTGTATTCCGGCAGCAGGAATTCGTAGCCGAGATAGCCCATGCCGGCATAGACGTAGACCACGTCGAAGCCGGCAGTGCGCGCCTTGCGCGCCGCCTCGGCCTGACACCTCAAGACCTCGCGTATATCGGCCTTGTCCATGGTCTTCGGCCGCAAATTGCCCATGAAGCCGACATGGGTGGCCATCCACGGAATTCCCGACGGCGACAGCGGCGGCAGGCGGCTCGTCCTGTTCATCACCGAGGCGCCGCCGTGCCACAGTTCCACGCCGGCCAGCGCGCCATGGCGGTGCACGGCCTCCGTCATCAGCGCATGGGCGCGGATGTCGTTGTCGTCCCACATCGTGGCGAAGGGCAGCGGCGCGTCGTCCGAACTGGGGTCGATCGAACAGGCGCCGGTGCAGATCACGCCCCATCCGCCCTCGGCCTTGGCTTCGCGAAAGGCGGCGCGCACCCGTGGCAAGGCGTTGGTCATGCCGCTGGCGTGCGGCACTTGATAGAAGCGGTTCGGCGCGGTGACAGGCCCGATCCGCATCGGCTCGAACAGGATTTCGTAGCGAGGATTGCAGGTCATCAGAGCTTCGCGAATATGCTTGTTGAACGATCGTACAACAAGCATATTCGCACGACTGACGGAACGCAATGGACCTGTCACCGGCCGCAACGAAAAAGCCCACCCCGATAGTATCGGAGTGGGCTTCAGCCGGGAGGCTCGGGTCGAGCGCGATACGTGCTCGACCCCTTCAGTTTGCCGTCAGATGACGAAGAACCAGTTGGCGAGCAGCATTACCACCACGCCGGCGACCAGCGTCAGATAGGGCAGCATGCCCGCCTTCTTGACTGCCAGATCGGACGAACTCATGCCGAGGTCGGCCAGCATATGGTCGGGGAACTTGCCCTTGTCCTGGATGTAGTGGCGGAAGCAGAACACCGGGATGATCAGCGCGGCCGTGATCAGGCCGGCCCACAGCGCCATCGGGTTCCAGACCTTGGCGCCGGCGCCCATGAAGATGGCGTTGACATAGGCGAAGATGGCACCGACGCCGAGCAGCCAGCTCGGCGCCTTCCATGGCCGGGCGATATGGCCGTTGTCCATGCGGTGGATCCAGCCGGCGTTGAGGTTGAGGAAGTTGAAGATGATGTAGCCGCAGTTCGACACGGCGAGGATGAAGAAGAAGCTCGTCGCGTCGGCCGAGGCGATGGCCAGCACGATCAGGTTGAAGACCAGATCGGTCCACATCGCTCGCGTCGGTGCGCCATGTTCGTTGACATGGCTGAGATAGCGCGGCAGCCAGCCATCGACCGAGCCCTGGTAGAGCGTGCGCGAGGAGCCCGCCATGGCGGTCATGATGCACAGCACCAAGGCCAGGATCATCAGCATCACCAGCAGGCTGTGGATCAGTGCGCCGCCGCCGACCATGCCGGCCAAGGCATCGGCGACGCCGGAGCCGTCGACGATCGGCGTCGCCAGCATGCCGTTCAGGCCAAGCACGCCCTGGAAGGTGAAGGGCACCAGGATAAACAGCAGCATGCACAGAAGGCCCGAATAGAAGATGGCCTTGAACGTGTCGGTGCCGGGGTTCTTGAACTCGGACGTGTAGCAGACGGCGGTCTCGAAGCCGTAGGTCGACCAGGCGGCGATGAACATGCCGCCAAGCACCAGTGTCCAGCCGGCGATGTTCCAGGCGCCGGGTTCAGGCGCATAGGCGGCCGCCAGCGGCACCAGTGGCGAGAAATTCGCCCAGTTGATCTGGCCGGTGATGATCGGCACGACGCCGACGATCAGCATCGGGATGATGACCAGCAGGCCGATATATTTCTGCACATTGGCGGTGCCGAGGATGCCGCGATGCTGGATGGCGAAGATGATCAGCATCAGCACCGCGCCGATGAAGAAGGTCGCGTTGAACGTGAACGAGACCGGTCCCAGCGTGTGGCTGTAAAGCGTCCAGTTGCGAATCCCTGGCGTTGCGGCTGCAGTCACCGCCGTGATGGCGTCGGCGGCACTGGTTCCGGCATGCGCGGCGATATAGGCGACGACATCCGGCGAGGCATCGGTGAACAGCGGCACCGGCGCCAGCGCGTTGAGGATGTAGGCGGCGGCGATCGAGCAGCCGAGCGACAGCACCGGCGACCAGGCAAACCAGTTGCACCAGACCGACAGCGGCGCGATGAACTTGGAATAGCGCAGCCAGGCGGTGGCGCCGTAAATCGAGGCGCCGCCCGACTTGTTCGGGAACAGGCCGGCGATCTCGGCGTAGGTGAAGGATTGCAGGAAGCCCATGATCATGGAGAAGATCCAGATCGCGAAGGCCAGCGTGCCGGTCGTGCCGGCAATGCCGCCGATCGAAAACAGGACGAGGGCCGGAACGCCGCTCGCCACCCAGAAGGCGCCGCGCCAGTCGATATTCCGGTGCAGCTTGCTTTCCGCAGGCTGATCCAGGGCAGTCGCTATTGTGCTCATGTGTCTTTGTTCCCCATTTTGATGTTCCCCGTTCGTGACGGCCGCGACTTCGCGAGGCTTCATCATCGACGCATGCTTTGGGCTGCTGCCCGTGTTTCCACTCAGTCGTATTTTTTTCTTAACAGTGAAGATTGATCCGGCGCGCTTTCAGGTCAAGCGTTTTGTGGCGCCATGCACATCACGCTTGTGAGCGCACAGACTCAAACGCCCGGTGACATCGCCAGCCGGTCGGCTTGTCAGCTGCGAAAGCGGCTTTCAGGAGCGCGGTTTGGCCTTCTGCGGATCGTAATGCGCAAAGGCAACGACGCGCGCCGGCAGCCGCTTGGCATGGCCGTCGAGCTTGCCGATCTCGACCTCGGTGCCAATGGCCGAATGGGTGACGTCGAGCCTCGCCAGCGCGATGTTCTTGTTGAGCACCGGCGAGCGCATGCCTGATGTGACCACGCCGATCTGGGCGCGGCCGACATGCACGCAGTCGCCATGGCCGACGGCGACATTGGCATCGATGTCGAGGCCGACCAGCTTCGTCTGCGGGTGCTCCTTGCGGCGGATCAGCGCTTCGCGGCCGATGAAATCGTCGGTCTTGCTCTTCAGCGGCACGGTGAAGCCGATACCCGCCTCGAACGGATCGGTCTGGTCGGAAAATTCGTAGCCGGCGAAGATCAGCCCGGCCTCGATGCGGACCATGTCGAGCGCCTGCAGCCCCATCGGCTTCAGCCCATGCGGCTGGCCGGCCTCCCAGATGGCGTCGAATACCTTTTCGGCGTCGCGCGGATGGCACCAGATCTCGTAGCCGAGTTCGCCGGTGTAGCCGGTGCGCGAGACGACCACCGGAATGCCGTTGCCGCCACCGATGCGGGCGACGGCAAAACGGAACCATTCGAGTTCATCGATCGACGGCTGTAGCGGCGAGGTCCAGATCACTTCCCTGAGGATGTCGCGGCTCTTCGGGCCCTGCACGGCGACATTGTGCATCTGGTCTGTGGACGATCGCACCAGAACGTTGAGGCCAAGCTTCGCCGCCGTCTCGCGCAGCCATTCGCCGGACAGGTCGTCACCGCCGACCCAGCGGAAATTATCCTTGCCGAGCCGCAGCAGCGTGCCGTCGTCGATCATGCCGCCGTGCTCGTAGCACATGGCCGAATAGACCACCTGGCCGATGCCAAGCTTCTTGACGTCGCGGGTCAGCGTGTACTGCAGCAGCGCCTCGGAATCCGGGCCGGTGACCTCGAATTTGCGCAGCGGCGACAGGTCCATGATCACCGCGTCCTGGCGGCAGGCCCAGTATTCGGCGATCGGCCCGTCCTTGGCGAAGGAATTGGCGAGCCAGTAGCCCCGGTACTCGGCGAAGTTGCGGGTGTGCTTGGCAAAGCTCGAATGAAATGAAGTCTCGCGGGTCATTTTCGGTTCCGAATCAGGCGTCATGCGTCTGGCGATCGCTCGCGAGAATTTGTGCTGGCCGGAATAGGTTCGCACATGGATGTCGGTCGGGTTCCAGCCATTGGCCGGCGTCGTGTCGTCGGGGCAGGCGGAGGAAACGCAGACGATGTCGGTCAGCGCGCGCAACAGGACATAGTCGCCCGGCCGTGACCATGGCTCGTCGGACACCATGACGCCATGCGCGTCGATCGCGGTGTTGAAGAAGAAGTTGATCGCCATCCAGCCTGCGCGGGGCGTGACGCCCTTGTCGGCCAGCGCGCGATTGAAGTTCTCCGAGCAGTTGGTGTGGCCGGGATAGCCGATGTCGTCGTAATATTTTGCGGCGCAAGCGAGCGCGAATGCGTCGTGCCGTCCGCATGTGTCCTGCACCACCTCGACCAGCGGCTCCATGTCCTGGTCGTAATATTTCGAATGCAGGCCTGGCATCGGGTAGCTCGCACCCATCAGCGTGCGCGTCGTCGTCACGTCGAGCGGATGGTCAAGGCCCCTGTCCAGCTTGCGCGCCGAAAAGCACTGGAAATCGGTGCACTGGCGGCCGTCGACATCGATGATCTGCAGATAGTCGCCGGCCTTGACGAAATAGGATTCCGCCGTCGCCGAATGGACGCGCAGGTCGAGCACCGGATCGGCAAGCGGATCGGCCAGCTGCGATTTCGCCGCCGGACGGATCGTGGTGCGGCGAACGATGACGGTGAGGGGCGTTGCCGTGTCGTGACCATCGACCAGCATCGGCCCGCCGGGAGCGGCAATCAGCATCGCGCCGTCGCGTATGACGGTGAAACTCTGTTCGGTGCCGGCCGGCGTCGTGCCGCCGAAGACGCGTACCGCCTTGGCATGGTCAAGCTGCACCTGCCAGCGCGCGAGCCCGCGACGCAGGGCTGCGAGACTGTCGTCGCCCTCGGCGAGCAGCGCCTTGATGCCGGCGGCATTGCTGTTCGATGTTTCGCCAAAAATGCCGGGATCGGTCGCGCCTGTCTTGTCCCAGGCCAGAAGTTCGCAGGCCTGGCCACCCTCGACATTGCGCACGGTGATCGTGTCGCCGGCCTCGATATCGATGAGCACCGCGCCGTTGCCCTGGATCGTATAACGCTCCATGCCGGGCGGCAGCGCGATTTGGCCGGGCCTCAGGATGAGGCTGGGCTTGGGCGGTCCGGCTGCAATTGCGGGGTAGGGCGACTGGCTCATCTCAGCCTTGCGGTTCGAGAAACAAGTTTGCCTGTGTGTAAAATTACTTTAGCAGCAAGAATAGCAGTGCGCGTGCGTTTGGCAAGGTGAAGCGCACTTCTTCCCTTCTCCCCTTGCGGGAGAAGGTGGATCGGCGCGCAGCGCCGAGACGGTTGAGGGGTGCTGGCCGGAGCACCGTCCTTGCCAAGCTGGAGCACCCCTCATCCGACCTCGCTTCGCGAGGCCACCTTCTCCCACAAGGGGAGAAGGGAAGGGCGCGCACAAACGCTACGCCAAGTTCTCGCTGTGGCTGATGTCCACACCAAACTCTGCGGCCGAGTCCAGCATCGTGTGCCACAGGCTCTCGGCAAAGGTCGCGAACACCAGGAGATTGAACACGGCCAATCCATCTCGATCATTCCCACGCCACAGCGTGACACTGGTGTGATCCATCGACGTTGCCGCCGCCGTGCCGACCCGGAATGTCGTGGGATGCAAATCGATCGACGACAGTTTGGCCAACAAGGCACGCGCCTTGGTTCCGGAAATGCTGATCAGGGCGCGTGCATGCGACTGATCGGACAGCGAGGCAGATCCGGACAATGCCGGCGCCAACGTCTGCATCGCGTGCTTGTCGCCTTTCGACAAGACGAAGAACTGATCCGGTCCCGACCAGATCAGCGTGGCATCCGGAGTCATCGCCTTCGGCGCATCCGGAGCAGCAACGCCAAAGCGAACCTTCGCAGCCTTGGCCATGTCAGCCGCTTTGCCGCGCCGCGCCATGACTTGGATCAGGTCGAAATTGCGAATCTCGGTCAGCGAAACGCCGGCCTCGATACCGCGTGCACCATGCGCGCCTGTGACCAGTGCCTTTTCAAGGGGACTGCGGGAAGCCCAGGAAAACTCAACCACGCTGGCGCCCTCCATCCGGATCGTAGAAGACGGGATTGCAGAGTTCGACGTCATAGTCTTCGCCGCGCAACGGATCATGCGCATGGACGATCTCGCCGATGCGTTCGCGGCCGTGTTCGACCAGCGCCAACCCGATCCACTGATCCAATGTCGGCGAGAAGCAGACCGAAGTGACATAGCCCTGGTCATTGCCTGGGCCGGGTGTCTGCCCCTTCGGAATGATGTGCGCGCCGGAGCGCAGGCGGCGCGCCTTGTCGACCGGCTTGATGCCGACAACGACCTGGCGATTCGGCGCGACCAGCGCCTCGCGGCCGGCCATGACGCGGCCGATATAATCCTTCTTGGTCGACATCATCTTACCCAGACCGAGATCGGCCGCCGTCGTCGTGCCGCTCAGTTCCGGTCCGGCGATGTGCCCCTTTTCGACGCGCATGACGCCGAGCGCCTCGGTGCCGTAAGGCGTCACGCCAAATGGCGCGCCGGCCAGCATCAGATTGCGTGCCATGGCATCGCCAAAGCGCGCCGGCACCGAAATCTCGAACGCCATTTCACCGGAGAACGAGATGCGGAACAGCCGCGCCTTGAGGCCACCACGCAACGTCACCTCGCGCGCGCCCATGAACGGAAAGCCTTCGTTCGACAGGTCTTCCGCCGGGTCGAGAATTTCCCTCAGCAGGTCTCGCGTTTTCGGGCCGGCAATCGAGAATTGCGCCCACTGGTCGGAGACGGATGTGAGCTGCACATCGAGTTCGGGAAACAGCACCTGCCGGCAGAATTCGAGATGCTGCATCAC
>NZ_RZQG01000203.1:0-7807 GCF_003998635.1 Mesorhizobium sp. M7D.F.Ca.US.004.03.1.1 | reverse complement strand
GGTCCTCCAACGCTGGCTTGCGATCGAAAACAGGCTTTGACCTCGGCCTGACTTGCTTGCCGAAATCTGTTCTTGATACCCCGGTATCGTCGGGCCAGGTTCAATGTGAGAATCGACTTTATTGCTAAATTAACTCGTTAACTAAAGTAAGACAATAGTTGCGAACGAGCCGCCGAACGCGCCTTTCCCGTGAGTGCTCGGCGGACCTCGATGCCAACAAATCTGACGTCCCTCCCGAAGCGAGCGGGATCGCAGCGCAGCCCGCTGCGGTCGATCCGATGGCGTCTTGTGCTCCCGTTCTCGAAATTTTTGAGAGAATATTCCCGGCTTTGACGAGAACGGCGAAACGCGTTCTTTGATATAATCGATAGAATTTCTGAGGATGTGACCAAGGCTAGGCAATCCGCCTGGCTGCCATGACTTCACAACCGCAGAGATCAAGCATGTCCGACTTCAAGAACACTTTGCCATCTTCCCTTTGGTCACCTCTCAACCGGCGCAGCGGCCTGGCTCTGCTGTTCGCATCGGCCGTCGCGATCGGCAGCCTGATGGCGCCCAGCGCGTCGCTCGCTGAGGACAAGAAGGCGATCAAGGTCGGTATCATCAGTGGCGAGGACGAGGATGTCTGGCGGGTCGTCGTCGCTCAGGCGGCCGAAAAGGGCCTCTCTATCGAGACCGTGGTGTTCAACGACTACACCCAGCCCAACGAGGCGCTGGAGCGCGGCGAGATCGACGCCAACGCGTTCCAGCACCAGCCCTATCTCGACAACCAGATCAAGACTCAGGGCTATCACATCGTGCGCGTCGGCTACACCGGCGTCTGGCCGATCGGCCTCTACTCCAAAAAATACACAAAAATTGCCGACCTGCCCGAGGGCGCTGTCATCGGCGTGCCGAACGATCCTTCCAATGAAGGCCGCGCGCTGCGCGTGCTGCAGAATGAGGGCGTGATCAAGCTGAAGGACGGCACCGGCATTCTCGCTACCACGGCCGACATCGCCGAGAACGCCAAGAAGGTGGTGATCAAGGAGCTCGACGCCGGCATTGTCGGCCGCTCGGTCGAGGATCTCGACGCCGCCGTGGTCAACACCGACTGGGCGCTGAAAAGCGGCCTGACGCCGGAAAACCGCATCGCGCAGGAGCCGATCGCCGATAATCCCTACCGCAACTTCATCGCGGTGAAGGTCGGCAACGAGAACGAGGCCTGGGTGAAGACGTTGGTCGCGTCCTATCAGAATGAGGCGGTGAAGGCCGAGTTCGACAAGGTCTACAAGGGCACCGGCCTCAGCGCCTATTGATCCGATCCTCGGCCGGAAACCCGGCTCGAGAGCAACTGCGGTCCGCGCTCAGGCGCGGGCCGCGATTGCGTTTTCGGATGGCGAGAACAGGAACACGAATGAACCAGCATATCACGGCATCCGGAGACACCACCGATCCGACCCAGGCTCGAACCGAGACGTCTCAGGACGTCGTGCGCCTTGTCGAACTGAAGCGCCGCTTCGGTGTGACGGCGGCGCTCGACGGCATCTCGCTGACCGTGCGCAAGGGCGAGATCCTCGGCATTATCGGCCGCAGCGGCGCCGGCAAGTCGACGTTGATCCGCTGCCTGAACGGGCTGGAACGGCCTGACTCCGGCGAGGTGTTCATCGAAGGCCGCGAGATCAGCCGGCTTGGCGAGCGCGACCTGCAGCCGCTGCGGCGGCGCATCGGCATGATCTTCCAGCATTTCAACCTGCTGTCGGCCAAGACCGTCGAGGACAATGTGGCGCTGCCGCTGAAGATCGAGGGCCGCCCGAAAGCCGAGCGACTGAAGCGCGCCGCCGAACTGCTCGATCTCGTCGGCCTGTCGGAGAAAGCAAAAGCCTATCCGGCGTCGCTGTCGGGCGGCCAGAAGCAACGCGTCGGCATCGCCCGGGCGCTTGCCGCGCGCCCGGCACTGCTTTTGTCGGACGAAGCCACCTCGGCGCTCGACCCGGAGACGACGCGCTCCATCCTCGCACTGCTCGAGGACATCAACCGGCAGCTTGGGCCGACCATCCTGCTGATCACCCATGAGATGGAGGTGATCCGCTCGATCGCCGACCGGGTTGCCGTGATCGACGCCGGACGTATCGTCGAGGAAGGCCCGGTCTGGTCGGTGTTTGCCGACCCGCGCTCGGACATCACAAAAAGCCTGCTCGGCGCCATCCGGCCGCAGCTGCCGGCCGAGCTGGCAGCCCGGCTGCTGCCGGCAGCCGGCGCGGAGACGATCCTGCGCGTCGACGTGGCCGGCGAGGCGGCAAGCGGGCCCTTGCTGTCCGACCTTGCCACGGCTGTTCCAGGCGCCTTCCGCCTCGTCCATGGCGGCATCGACCATATCCAGCATCAGCCGGTCGGCACGCTGTTCCTTTCGATTCCCGGCAGCGATGCAAATCATCTCGCTGACATCATCACATTCCTGAAGGCCCGCCAGGCGCGGGTGGAGGTGCTTGGCCATGTCGCCCATCCTGTTTGAACTTCTGCTGCGTTCGATCTGGGAGACGGTGCTGATGACGGCCGCCTCCGGCCTTATCTCGCTGGTTTTCGGCCTGCCGCTCGGCCTGGCCCTGATTGCCACCGAACGCGGCGGCATTGCTGAAAGCCTGTGGGTGAACCGGGCGCTCGGCGCCATCATCAACAGTTTCCGCTCGGTGCCCTTCATCATCCTTCTGGTGGCACTAATCCCGGTGACCCGGCTGATCGTCGGCACCTCGATCGGCACCTGGGCGGCGATCGTGCCGCTGTCGATCGCCGCCACGCCCTATTATGCGCGCATCGCCGAAGTGTCGCTGCGCGAGGTCGACCGTGGCCTGATCGAGGCGGCGCGCGCCATGGGCGGCAACCGCTGGACGATCATCCGCGAGGTGCTGGTGCCCGAAGCCCTGCCAGGCATCGTTGCCGGTTTCACGGTGACACTGGTGACGCTGATCGGCGCGTCGGCCATGGCCGGCGCGATTGGCGCCGGTGGCCTCGGCGACCTCGCCATCCGCTACGGCTACCAGCGTTTTGAGACGTCCGTGATGATCGCTGTGGTCATCGTACTGATCATCCTGGTCTGCGGCATCCAGTGGGTGGGTGACCGGCTGGTTGCGCGGCTGGATCGGCGGGGGTAGGCGGAGCCGGCTAACTAGACTGGCGAATGATGTCTTCGATGAGGGCCTCCAGTGGCGCCTCGGAGCCAACGAAACTGTCGATCATGGCCTGAATCACACGATCACGATCGAGCATGTCGGCGTTGAACGTGAAGCCTGCGTGCTCGGCGAGCATGGCAAGGAAGGTGAGTTGGGTGCGGCCGTTGCCTTCGCGAAACGGATGCACGGCATTGATCTCCGCGACGATGTGGGCCACGTGCTTGGCAAAGCCGCCGCCGTCGAGGTCGGCCAAGCGGTCGGGGTTGCCTAGCTCGCGGAACACCCGCGCCATCTCGCTGGCGATGTGTTCGGGATAGCAAAACCAACTGCTGGCCTTGCCGATGCGGATGGTGCGCGCCTGACCGGCCCAGCCATATACATCCTGGAACAGGTGCCGGGGCAGGCTAAGGTAGTGAGGATAGTCGAGTTCGCCTGCCGGCAATGGCTCGTCAGCGCGCGTCAGGAACAGCGCGAGCTCGACTTCATCAAGTTCGGCCTGGTCGCGGATGTCCAGCAGGTTAATGAGCACCGTCGTACCGGGGTAGCACAGCGGATCGAACTCGGCGGCGTAGACCAACGTCTATTTCTTCTTGCGGATTTCTTCCTTGATGAGCGAACGCCGCTCATCGCCGGACAATCCGTGTCGTACGCCTTGGGCGAGTAATTTCGCCATGCGAGGCGACAACGTCATGCCTTCCACGGCGCTGATTTTCTCACCGCGCGCGCTGGTCAGTACGAACTGGCCGGTCTTGGCTGAACGGCTGGCTCTTGAGCTAGGAGACTTCATTTGGAGACCATATCATAACCCCGGAGGAGAGACCAAAATGATTTCCGGGGCAAGCCGAGTTAGCCGCGCAACCTAACGCCTTCGGGGTCGAAGAACGGTATCGGCGCCACGACCGCGCGGGTCGGCTTGCCGTCGATGTCGATGCTGAGTTCGGTGCCGATGGCCGTGAAGGGAAGCCGCAGATGCGCCGTGGCCAGCACCTTGCCGAAGGAATAACCGTGGTCGCTGTAAGTGACGATGCCGGCATCCTCGCCGTCGGCCAGAACCCGGGCATTGGTCGCGGCCGGCCTGTCGCCGTCGAGGACCAGGCCGACCCATTGCTCGTAGAGGCCCTTATCGCGAACCCTGAGCAGCGCTTCGCGGCCGACGAAATCGCCCTTGTCGAACTTGATCCAGCGGTCGAGGCCGACATGGAACGGCGTGCGGCTCTCGTCCATGTCGATGCCATGCGCCGGATAGGCCTTTTCCAGCCCGAGCGTGAACATTGCCAGCACGCCATAGGGTTTCAGGCCAAAGTCCCGGCCGGTCCGCATCAGCGCCTCCCAGACCGAGGTCGCCTCGTCGGCCGGCACGAACAGTTCGAAGCCGAGTTCGCCGGTCACGCCGGTGCGCGAGATCAGCACACGCGTGCCGTTGATATGACCTGACGTGAACGACCAGCGCTTCAGCCCATCCAGATCGGCATCCGCAACCAACGCTTTCAGGAGTTCGCGCGAGCGCGGACCCTGGATGGTCGGGAAGGCGATGGCCGCGGTGATGTCGGTGACATAGGCCTTGCGCCCCTGCGCATGATGCAACAGCCAGGGCAGCATCTTCAGGCGGTTGACCGAGCCTGTCACCAGCATGAAATGCTCCGGCGCCAGGCGGAACACGGTGAGGTCGTCCATGATGCCGCCATCCTCACGGCAGACCGTGGAATAGCGGACCTGTCCGGGCTTCATGGCGGCGGCATCGTTGACGATGACATGGTTGACCAGCGCCTCGGCGTCCGACCCCTTGATGTCCATCTTGCCCATGGTACTGAGATCCTGCACGCCGACATTTTGGCGGGTGTTCAGATGCTCGTCGGCGATGCCGGAATAATACTTCGCGGAGATGAAATCGCCACCCACCCGACCCATGGTCGCGCCCACGGCAACGATGCTGCTGTAGAAAGGGGAACGCCGCTCAGCCAAGAAAGTCTCCATCATTCATTGCGATCCGGAGACCGTTTCGAAATTCGCTCTGGCGAGTCATATGATGGTGGTTTCGAGAACCGGAGCGCAGCGGACATTCAGGTCCGTGAGCCCAGTTCTACTGCGGCGCAGTAGAACGAGGAAGCGCAGAAACCGCCTTCAGATGGCCGCCAGAGTAGAGTTTCCAAACGGTCTCAGCTGCCGTAGACGTCGAACGAGAAATATTTATCGTTGATTTCCTTGTACTTGCCGTTGGCGCGCAGCGCGTCGATGGCCGCATTGAGCTTGTCGGCCAGCTCCTTGTTGCCCTTCTGCAGTGCAATGCCGACGCCGGGGCCGTGAATGGCCGGATCGGCCGTCAGGGTGCCGAGCAGCTTGCAGCAGGCGCCGTCGGGCCTCTTCAGCCATTCGGTCAGGATGATCGAGCCGTCCATCATCGCGTCGAGCCGGCCATTGGCCATGTCGGTGCGGGCATCGTCGCCGGTCGGATAGGCCTTGACGGTCGAGCCTGCGTATTTCTGCTCGGCGAATTTCTGATGGATGGTCGCGGTCTGAACGCCGAGCGCCTTGCCTTTCAGATCGTCCGGCGAGGTGCCTGCGATGGTGGAATCTTTCGGCACCGCGATGGCCGGCGGCGTCTGGTAGTATTTGTGGGTGAACTCGACCTTCTCGGCCCGCTCGGGCGTGATGGTGATGTTGATGATGGCGTCGAACTTGCCGGCCTGCAGCGCCGGTATGGAGCCATCGAAATCCTGTACGCTAAACTCGCACTCGGCCTTCATCTGCGCACACAGCGCCTTGCCGAGGTCGATGTCGAAGCCGCCCAGCGTGCCGTCGGCACTGGCGTAGTTGAAGGGCGGATAGGCGCCTTCGGTGCCGATCCTGAGCTTCTTGTCCTGGGCGGAAGCACCCGTGGCCAGCGTGAGGGCGACGGAAGCGGCAAGCACGAAACGACCGAAAAGACGCATGTTCGAGATCTCCGTTGACCGGAGAAGTCTACGGGCTTTCGTGCCCCCGGCGGAGACGGAAACGACATGCGCTGCGGCGATCACGGCGCGGCGAGCGGACCAAGCCCTCACGATTGGTGGTGCGTTAGCCGGCGCGCTGCTTGTCCGTCGCCGTCCGATCGATGGCTAACTCCCCTGCCGACAGGACAACGCCGAATTTTTCGCTGACTTCCTCTGACGTATAATATCCCAGCGCCACGTCGCGCAGCACCAAGTCCGGGTCGCGCTCACGCGGATCGCCATAGCCGCCGCCGCCCGGCGTGCCGACGCGCACGCGGTCGCCGGCCTTGAGCGCGATGTCCTGCTCCTTGGAGAGGTGCGGCGGCACATGCTCCTCACCGTTGCGGAAGACAATCACGGTATTGACCGCGCCGTCCTTGCCACCGAGTGCACCTTGCGGGCCGAAACGGCCGTGATCCATGACGAAGGAGGCACGGGCGTCGCCGCGCAGGATCTCGACCTCATATGCGAGCCCGAAGCCGCCGCGATGCTTGCCGGCGCCGCCCGAGCCTTCACGCAAGGCATAGTGGCGGTAGAGCACCGGGAATGCCTGTTCCATGATCTCGACCGGCGGCGATTTCGAGATGCCGATGGTCGAGCAGCCATTGGTCAGGCCGTCATGGCCTGAATTGCCGCCATAGCCGCCGCCGGAGATCTGGTACATGACGTAGTCGCGGCCGCGCGCCGGGTCGTTGCCGCCGAGCGCGAAATTGCCGCTGGAGCCGGCGGGAGCCGCCGTCACTTTCTCCGGCAACGCCTGCACCATGGCCGCGAACACCGCCTCGGCGATGCGCTGCGACACTTCCGCCGCGCAACCCGAGACCGGGCGCGGATATTTGGCGTCGAGGAACGTGCCTTCCGGCTGTTTGACGATCAGGGGTTCGAAAGCGCCGGCGCTGATCGGCACATCGGGGAAGATGTGGCGCATGGCGAGATAGACCGAGGACAGGGTGGTCGCCAGCACGCTGTTCATCGGCCCGGCGCAGGGCTTTGATGAACCGGCGAAATCGAAGGTCAGCGTATCGCCTTGTTTCTCGACCGCGAGCGCGATGGTCAGCGGCTCGTTGACCACCCCGTCGGAATCGACAAAGGCTTTGGAACGGTAAATGCCGTTGGGGATGGCCGCTATGTTGGCGCGCATCTGTTCGGCGGCGCGGCGGCGCAGTTCGGCGATTGCCTCGACAACAGTTTCATCTCCGTAACGATCCAGGATTCCGTTGAGCCTGTCCTGGCCGATCAGCAGTGCGGCGGCCTGGGCGCGGATATCCCCGATGCGCTGGTCGGCAACGCGGATGTTGGAGCAGATGATGGCGTAGATCTCCGGATCGAGCACGCCCTTCTTGAACAGTTTGACCGGCGGCAGCCGCAGCCCTTCCTGCTCGACTGCGGTCGCCGAGGCTGAAAACCCGCCCGGCACCGAGCCGCCAATATCGGGCCAATGGCCGGTATTGGACAGCCAGCAGAAGATCTTGCCGTCCCGGTAGACCGGCATGGCGAAGCGCACATCCATCAGATGGGTGCCGCCGAGATAGGGGTCGTTGACGATGTAGATGTCGCCGGGCTCTGGGGCCAAGCAGCGGCCATCGGCGATCATTTCGATCACCGTCCTGGTCGAATACTGCATGACGCCGACGAACACCGGCAGGCCCTGGCTTCCTTGCGCGATCAGCGAACCATCGACGGCGGAAT
>NZ_RZQG01000202.1:0-7827 GCF_003998635.1 Mesorhizobium sp. M7D.F.Ca.US.004.03.1.1 | reverse complement strand
AGTTCAAGGCGCTCCCGCAATATCACGAGCCCGACTGGATCACCGAGAAATACGTCAAGACCGGCAAGTTGCCGCCGGTGAAAGACAGGCTGCCGAAAGAACCGCTGGTCTTCAAGACGGGTAACATGCAGGACGGCATCGGCGTCTATGGCGATACGATGCGCCATGTCATCGGCGGGCGGCCGGAAGGCTGGAACTACGGCGCCGGCCAGACGCAAGGCTGGGGCGGCATCGACATCGGCCTTTCCGAATGCCTGACGCGCACCGCGCCGCTGTTCCAGGTCGAGGCGAAGGACACCGAGCCGCTGCCGAACCTGGCCAGGAGCTGGGACTGGTCGAGCGATGGCCACAAGCTCACCATGCATCTGGTCGAAGGGGCGAAGTGGTCGGACGGCGTTGCCTTCAACGCCGACGATGTCATGTTCTATTGGGACGACGAGGTCGTTGATCCCAATGTCTCGCCGCTGAACGGTGCCACACAGGAAACCTTCGGTGTCGGCACGACGCTGAAGAAGATCGACGACTACACCGTCGAGTGGACCTTCAAGGAGGCGTTTCCGAAACAATATCTCTATGCGATGGCCTACGGCACCTTCTGTCCCGGTCCCGCGCACATATTGAAGCCGCAGCATCCGAAATATTCGAAGAACACCTACGACCAGTTTAAGAACGCCTTTCCGCCGGAATTCATGAACATGCCGGTGATGGGCGCCTGGGTGCCGGTCGAGTACCGGCCGGACGACATCATCGTCATGCGCCGCAACCCCTACTATTGGAAGGTCGACGAGAAGGGCAACCAGCTGCCTTACCTCAACGAGCTGCAATACAAGCTGTCGACCTGGGCCGACCGCGACGTCCAGGCGGTTGCCGGCTCGGCCGACTTCTCCAATCTGGAGCAGCCGGAAAACTTCGTCGCCTCGCTGAAGCGCGCTGCGGAGGCAAATGCGCCCGCACGCCTGGCCTTTGGCCCGCGGCTCATCGGTTACAATCTGCGCATGAATTTTTCCGCCAATGGCTGGGGCAACCCGGACGAACGCGGGCAAGCTGTGCGCGAGCTGAACCGCAACGAGGACTTCCGCAAGGCCGTCACCATGGCGCTCGACCGCAAGGCGCTCGGCGACTCGCTGGTCAAGGGTCCGTTCACCGCCATCTATGCCGGCGGCCTGTCGTCAGGCACCAGTTTCTATGACCGCGATTCGACCGTCTACTACCCCTTCGACCTCGAGGGCGCCAAGGCGGAGCTCGCCAAGGCCGGCCTCAAGGATACGGACGGCGACGGTTTCGTGAACTTCCCGGCCGGCACCGCCGGCGGCAAGAACGTCGAGGTCGTGATGCTGGTCAACAACGACTACACAACCGACAAGAGCCTTGCCGAAGGCGTCGTCGCCCAGATGGAAAAGCTCGGAATTCGGGTCGTGCTCAACGGGCTCAACGGCACCCAGCGCGACGCCTCGCAATATTCCGGCCGCTTCGACTGGCTGGTCCGGCGCAACGACCAGGAACTGACATCGGTGGTGCAGAACACCGAGCAACTCGCTCCCGTTGGTCCGAAGACCAGCTGGAACCACCGCGCGCCCGAAAGCGGCGAGGTAGACTTGATGCCTTTCGAAAAGGACCTCGTCGATATCGTCAACAAGTTCGTCTCGTCCGAGGACAATGACCAGCGCGCGAGCTTGATGAAGCAGTTCCAGAAGATTTCGACGGAACACGTCTACAATGTCGGCCTGACGGAATATCCTGGCGCGCTGATCATCAACAAGCGCTTCTCGAACATTCCGCAAGGCACGCCGATCTTCATGTTCAACTGGGCCGAGGATTCAATCATCCGCGAACGGGTCTTTGTCGCCGCCGACAAGCAGGCGAAATACGAATTGTTCCCTGAGGAGCTTCCCGGCAAACCCGGAGACAAAGGCCCGATGGACTAGGAGCCCGATGAGATGAATTAGGTTTACCTCCCTGACCAAGAGAACTCCGGCCGCGCCGCTGGCGCGGTCGGACAAAACCAACCTCCGGACGCAACCAAAAGGCGCGATCGGCGAGACAAGGAAGCGGACCGTCCATGCTGCGATTCCTGCTCACGCGCATAGCGTCGGCAATACCGGTCCTCGCCATTCTGAGCCTGGTCACCTTTGCCATCATCCAGGCGCCGCCGGGCGACTACGCCGACTACATCCGCTCGCAGCTAATCAACCAGGGCGGTGCCTCCTTCGCCGAGGCCGACGCGCAGGCCAAGGCCTATCGCATCGAGCATGGCCTCGATAAGCCGCTGCCCGTCCAGTATCTGAACTGGATCGGCGGCATCATCACCCGCGGCGATTTCGGCTACAGCCTCTACTACAACAAACCGGTCGCCGATGTGGTCGGCGAGCGCCTGCCGCGCACGCTCATTCTGGCGCTCGTCTGCCATCTGCTGGCCTCGGTGCTCGGCATCACATTCGGCATATGGGCGGCGACCCGGCAATACACCTGGATCGACTCGACGCTGTCGGCCATCTCCTTCCTCGGCATGACGGTGCCGCGCTTCCTGATGGCGCTGATCATCGTCTATCTCATGGTCTTCCAGTTCAACGTGTCGGAGATAGGCAGCTTCTTCTCGCCGCAATATGGCGGCGCGCCATGGTCGTGGGCCAAGTTCGTCGACCTGGTCAAGCATGTCTGGCCGGTCGTGGCGATCGCTACCTTCGGCGGTCTTGCCTACAATATGCGCGTCATGCGCGGCAATCTGCTCGACACGCTGAACGCGCAATATGTCGAGACGGCCAGGGCCAAGGGGCTGACCGGCGCCGCCGTCGTTATGCGCCATGCCGTGCCCAACGCGCTGCACCCGCTCGTCATGTATCAGGGCGTGGTGCTGCCCTACATGCTCACCGGCGAGATCGAGACGGCGATCATCTTCGCGCTGCCGACCGTCGGCCCGGCAATCGTCGGCTCCATGGCCGTCGGCGACGTCTATGTCACCGCCACCTTCATGATGGTCCTGTCGGCGACGCTGATCGTCGGCAACATCATCGCCGACATGCTGCTCGTCCTGCTCGATCCGCGCGTACGCCAGTTCGGGGAGGGTTAGATGTTGGCGCGCGATCCATCACCGCCACCGCTGCCGGCCGAAGGTCCCATCGTAGCCAAACCGGCGCGCGGCAATGAGAGCTACATCGCGCTGGTCTGGCGCCGGCTGAAGCGCTCCTGGACCGGCATGGCTGGGCTTTGGCTGGTCGTGCTGCTGCTGGTGATGGCCGTGTTCGCCGAGTTCATGGCGCCAATGGACCCGAAGGTCACGGATGTCGGTTTCGCTCCCCCGCAGTTGCCGAGCTTCTATGACAAGGACGGCGGTTTCGTCGCGCGGCCGAGGGTCTATGCGCTGGCCGATTCGGTGGACCTCGATCCGGTCACTTTCCAGCCCGTCGTCGGTCCCGACTATGACCATCCAAGGCTGCTTGGTTTCTTCGTGCATGGCGCGCCCTACAAGCTGTTCGGGCTGTTGCCGGCGGACCGGCATCTGTTCGGCTCGCTGGACGGCCAACCAGTGCATTTCCTCGGCACCGACAAATTCGGCCGTGACGTGCTGTCGCGCGCCATCCATGGTTCGCGTGTCTCGCTGATGATCGCGCTGACGGTCGTCTTCATCATCACCGTCATCGGCACCACCGTCGGCATGGTCTCCGGTTATTTCGGCGGCAGGTTCGATGTCTGGATGCAACGCTTCGTCGAACTGGTGCTCGCCTTCCCGCAGCTGCCGCTCTATCTGGCGCTGACGACGCTGATCCCGGTCACCGCTCCCACCAACGTCTTCCTGGCTTTCGTCATCATCGTCATGTCGGCGTTGGGCTGGGCGCAGATGTCGCGCGAGGTGCGCGGCAAGACGCTGGCGCTGGCGCGGATCGAGTATGTGCGCGCCGCCATGGCGGTCGGCGCCACCGACCGGCGCATCATCATGCAGCACATCTTTCCCAATGTGATGAGCCATGTGATCGTCGCCGTGACGCTGGCGATCCCGACGGTGGTGCTGCTCGAATCCTTCCTCGGTTTCCTCGGCTTCGCCGTCAAGCCGCCGCTGATCTCGTGGGGCCTCATGCTGCAGGACACCGCGACCTATTCCGTCATCGGCACCTATCCCTGGATACTGTCGCCAGTCGGTTTCGTGCTCGTCACCGTCTTTGCCTTCAACGCGCTGGGCGACGGCCTGCGCGACGCCGTCGATCCCTATTGAGGTGGCACAGATGTCCGTCGCGTTCGCCGAATCCTTCGCACCGATCGTCCGCCACGACCATGACGGGCGCCAGGACCAGCCCATCATCGACGCCCGCAATGTCGCGGTGGCCTTCAAGGTCGAGCATGGCGTCGTCGAGGCGGTCAAGGACATCTCGTTCCAGCTCTATCGCGGCGAGACGATAGCGATCGTCGGCGAATCCGGTTCCGGCAAGTCGGTGACGGCGCGCACCGTAATGGGACTGCTGTCGCGACGCGCCACAGTGTCGCCCGGATCGAGCGTTTGCTATGACGGGCAAAACATCCTGAAATTTCCTGAGAACGCCCGCCGCAAGCTGCGCGGCAACCGCATCTCGATGATCTTCCAGGAGCCGATGAGCTCGCTCAACCCGATCTATACGGTCGGCAGCCAGATCGTCGAGGCGATCAGGGTGCATCGCAGGGTCAGCCGCAAGCATGCGTGGGCGCGCGCACTCGAACTTCTGCAGCACGTGCAGATTCCCGATCCTGTCGCGCGGCTCAAGCAGTATCCGCACCAGCTATCGGGCGGGCAACGCCAGCGGGTGATGATCGCCATGGCGCTGGCCAACAATCCCGATGTGCTGATAGCCGATGAGCCGACCACGGCGCTCGATGTCACCGTCCAGGCGCAGATCCTGAACCTGATCCGCAGCCTGCAGAAAGAGCTGCGCATGGCGGTGATCCTGATCACCCACGACCTGACCGTGGTGCGCCAGTTCTCCGACTACGTCTATGTCATGCAGCATGGCGAAATGTGCGAGCACAACGTCACCGAACGGCTTTTCGCCGATCCGCAGCATCCCTATACAAGGCGGCTTCTCGCTTCCGAGCCGCACGGGCAGCCGAAGCCGCTGCCGGAGGGCTGCGGCACCATTCTCGAGGCCAGCGGCGTGCGCGTCTCATTCATGCTGCGCCACGGCACTTTCCTGAAGCCGGATTGGCGAGAGCTGGTCGCCGTCGACGATCTCAGCCTCAGCCTGTGCCGCCATGAGACGCTGGGGCTGGTCGGCGAATCCGGCTCCGGCAAGACCACCTTCGGTCAGGCCCTGCTTAGATTGATAGACGCCAAGCGCGGCGAGATCCGTTTCGACGGCAAGCCGATCCACGGCCTGTCGCGGGCCGAGATGCGGCCGTTGCGCTCGCGCATGCAGATCGTCTTCCAGGATCCGTTCTCCTCGCTCAACCCGCGCATGACGATCGGCCAGATCATCGAGGAAGGGCTGATCGTCAACAGCATAGGGGCGACGCGGCGCGAGCGGGTCGAACGGGTGCGCGATGCGCTGGTCAGCGCCGGCATGCCGGGCGATATACTGTCACGGTTTCCGCACGAATTCTCCGGCGGACAGCGGCAACGCATCGCGATCGCCCGCGCCATCGCATTGGAACCCGAATTCATCCTGCTCGACGAGCCGACATCGGCGCTCGACCTTTCGGTCCAGGCGCAGATCATCGACCTGCTGCGCAAGCTGCAGGACGAGCGCGGCCTCAGCTACCTCTTCATCTCGCATGACCTCAAGGTGGTGCGTGCGCTATGCCACCGCGTCATCGTCATGCAGAACGGCAAGATCGTCGAGCAGGGCCCCGTCGACGACGTCCTGTCCAATCCCAAGACCGCCTACACCGAACGGCTCGTTAGGGCCGCTTTCGACGTGGCCTGAACATATGCCGGAGGTTAGCATGGCAAGAAATCCCAAGATCACTTTCATCGGCGCCGGCTCCACGGTGTTCATGAAGAACATTGTCGGCGACGTGCTGCAGCGCCCGTCGCTTTCTGGCGCGACCATCGCACTGATGGACGTCAATCCGCAGCGGCTGGAAGAGAGCGCCATCGTCGTCAACAAGCTGATCGCGACGCTCGGCGTCAAGGCGAAGACCGAGACCCATTCGGACCAGCGCAAGGCGCTGGCCGACGCCGATTTCGTCGTTGTCGCCTTCCAGATCGGCGGCTACGAGCCCTGCACGGTCACCGACTTCGAAGTGCCGAAGAAATACGGCCTGCGTCAGACGATCGCCGACACGCTCGGCGTCGGCGGCATCATGCGGGGCCTGAGGACCGTGCCGCATCTGTGGAAGGTCTGCGAGGACATGCTCGCCGTCTGCCCGCAGGCGATCATGCTGCAATATGTCAACCCGATGGCGATCAACACCTGGGCGATATCAGAGAAATATCCCGAGATCAGGCAGGTCGGCCTCTGCCATTCGGTGCAGGGCACGGCAATGGAACTGGCCCACGACCTCGACCTTCCCTACGAAGAGATCCGCTATCGCTCGGCCGGCATCAACCACATGGCCTTTTATCTCAACTTCGAGCATCGCCAGCCGGACGGCTCCTACCGCGACCTCTATCCCGATCTCGTACGTGCCTATCGTGAGGGCCGCGCGCCCAAGCCCGGCTGGAATCCGCGCTGCCCTAACAAGGTGCGCTACGAGATGCTGACCAGGCTCGGCTATTTCGTCACCGAAAGCTCGGAACATTTCGCCGAATACACGCCCTATTTCATCAAGGAAGGCCGCCCGGACCTGATCGAGAAATACGGCATCCCGCTGGACGAATATCCCAAGCGCTGCATTGAGCAGATCGAGCGCTGGAAAGACCAGGCGCAGGCCTACCGCTCGGCCCAGCGCATCGAGGTCGAGGAGTCGAAGGAGTACGCCTCATCGATCATGAATTCGGTGTGGACGGGCGAACCCTCGGTGATCTACGGCAATGTCCGCAACAATGGCTGCATCACCTCGCTGCCCCGGGATTGTGCCGCCGAAGTGCCGTGCCTGGTCGATGCCTCCAGCATCCAGCCGACCTATATCGGCGACTTGCCGCCGCAATTGACCGCGCTGATCCGCACCAACATCAACGTGCAGGAACTGACGGTGCGGGCGCTGATGAGCGAGAACCGCGAGCATATCTATCATGCGGCCATGATGGACCCGCACACCGCGGCCGAGCTCGATCTCGACCAGATCTGGTCACTGGTCGATGATCTCTTGGCTGCTCATGGTGACTGGCTGCCGGGCTGGGCGCGCAAAAACCGCAAGAACGAAGCCGCCGCCTGATCGGCGGCGCTCGGCCTTAATTCGGAGCGTCGGGGTCCGTCTCTTCCTCGTCGTCGCGGGCCTTGATGACATAGGCGCCCTTCAGCCAGCGGTTGAGGTCGATGTCCTTGCAGCGCGTCGAGCAGAACGGAAAGGTGTCGCGCGCCGAGGGCTTGCCGCATTCGGGGCAGGGGCGCTTCGGGCGCAAGGGCGTGACCTTGGAGTCGGAATTCACAGCCGGGTTCCCGCCAGCCAGCCGCCATGCACCTTGAAGCCTTCGCCGCTCAACAGCGCGACGGTCTCATACAGAGGCAGCCCGACGATGTTGGTGTAGGAGCCGACCAGCTTGACGACGAAGGCGCCGGCGAGACCCTGGACGGCGTAGCCGCCGGCCTTGCCGCGCCATTCACCTGAGGCGACATAGGCGTCGATCTCCTCGCGCGGCAGCCGCTTGAAGCGCACCCGCGTCTCGACCAGCCGCTGGCGCAGCTTGCCGCCCGGCGTGATCAGGCAGATGCCGGAATAGACCCGGTGCGAACGGCCCGACAACAGCCCGAGGCAGTTGGCGGC
>NZ_RZQG01000201.1:0-7855 GCF_003998635.1 Mesorhizobium sp. M7D.F.Ca.US.004.03.1.1 | reverse complement strand
CATCGAAACCTGGCGCGAACAGCGTGCCGCAAGGGCCGGATCATGGGTGACCAGCACCAGCGTCATGCCGCGCTCGGCCGCCTTGGCGAACAGCAGGTCGGCGACCTGCCGCCCGGTCGCCTGGTCGAGATTGCCGGTCGGCTCGTCGGCGATGAGAATGCGCGGCGACGGCGCCAGCGCCCGGGCGATCGCCACGCGCTGCTGCTCGCCGCCCGACAATTCGCCGGGATAGTGGGTGACGCGGTCGCTCAAGCCAACCGCCGCCAGCTCGCGCGCCGCCACCGAAAACGGATCGGCGTGCCCGGCCAGTTCCAGCGGCACCGCGACATTTTCGAGCGCCGTCATGTTGGGAATGAGGTGGAAGGACTGGAACACGATGCCAATGTTTCGGCCACGAAACGAAGCAATCTGGTCTTCGCTTTTGCCGTTGAGCAACTCGCCGGCGATTCGAACCGTACCCGAATCGACCCTTTCCAGACCGGCCAGAACCATCAGCAATGTCGACTTGCCGGAACCCGAAGGACCGACGATGCCGGTCGCCTCACCAGCCGCCACATCGAGGCTGACGCCCTTCAGCACATGGACGGAAGAGGCCCCTTCGCCGAGCGTCAGCGATACGTCTTTCAGCGCGATGACGGCTTCTGTCAAAATGAAAGCGTCCTATATGGAGGATGAAGGCTCTGCTTTGCCGGAAGCCGTCGCCGGAAGAATTCCTTGTTCATATGGGGCCTGCCGCATGTCTTTCAAACGCAGTATTGCCGCAGGCTTCATGGTTTTCCTCGCCATTTGCGGCGCCATGTCGTCGGCGCGTGCAGAGCCGTTCAAGATCGTTGGCTTCGGTGACAGCCTGATGGCGGGCTTCGGCCTTGGGCCGGACCAGGGCTTTACCGACAGGCTGCAGGCAGCGCTTGGCACCAAGGGCCATGATGTGACCGTCGCCAATGCCGGCGTCTCCGGCGACACGACGAGCGGCGGCCTGGCGCGGCTCGACTGGTCGGTGCCGGACGGCACGCAGCTGGTCATCCTCGAACTCGGTGCCAACGACATGCTGCGCGGCGTCTCGCCCGACATCACCAAGAAGAACCTCGACGAGATGCTGGGTAGACTGAAAGAGCGCAAGATTGCCGTGCTTTTGGCCGGCATGCGCGCCGCACCCAATCTTGGTGCCGACTACCAGAACGCCTTCGACGCCATCTTTCCGGACCTGGCCGG
Organism: Mesorhizobium sp. M7D.F.Ca.US.004.03.1.1; assembly: GCF_003998635.1. Taxonomy (NCBI): domain Bacteria; kingdom Pseudomonadati; phylum Pseudomonadota; class Alphaproteobacteria; order Hyphomicrobiales; family Phyllobacteriaceae; genus Mesorhizobium; species Mesorhizobium sp. M7D.F.Ca.US.004.03.1.1. Next base: position 6,643 of record NZ_RZQG01000201.1, on the reverse strand, counting down.
CAAATATGGCGTTGCGCTCTACCCGTTCTTTCTCGACGGCGTCGCCGGCCAACCGGGCATGCGGCTCGAGGACGGCTTGCATCCGAACGCGCGAGGCGTCGACCAGATGGTCGAACGCATCCTGCCCACCGTCGAGAAGGCCATCTTGGCGGTGCCGGGCGGCTTGTAAGGCGGGACTGGAGCTGTTTCCGTTGGGGAAGCTTTTTAACAAAGACTGTGACCAACAAACATCTTGCCCCGTTTGACTATCGATGATTCGCTATGGGTACAGTTCGATTCGAGGAAGGGAGGCTCTTCATGCCGCGTCTTTTCACCGCCCTCGAAATTCCGCGTGACGCCGCCCTTTCGCTGTCCCTGCTGCGGGGCGGCCTGCCAGGCGCCCGCTGGATCGACGTCGAGAACTACCACCTGACGCTGCGTTTCATCGGCGATGTCCCAGGCCATGTCGCCGACGAGATCGCCAACGCGCTCGACCGTGTCCATCGCCCTTCCTTCTCGCTGGCGCTGTCCGGCGTCGGCGCTTTCGGCCAGAAGAAGCCGCATGCGGTGTGGGCCGGTGCTTCCGCCTCGCCCGATCTTGCCGCCCTTCAGGGCGAGATCGACCGCATCTGCCAGCGGCTCGGCATCCCCGCCGACCCGCGCAAGTTCATGCCGCATGTCACGCTTGCAAGGCTGCGCAATTCGACCCCGTTGGACGTCGCCCAATATCTGTCGGCGCGCGGCAATTTCTCGACGCTGCCGTTCCGCATCGGCCGTTTCGTGCTGATGTCGTCGCGCGATTCGGTCGGCGGCGGCCCCTATATCGTCGAGGAAGCCTGGCCGCTGTCAGGCACGGACGCCCGCACCTCCAGCCTTGTCGCCAGCGCCTCCGACGCCTCGCGGATCATGCGGTAGACCGAAGCGAAGGCTTCCGCACCGTCATAGTAGGGGTCCGGCACATCACCCGCCTTGCCGTGCGCGAATTCCAGGAACAGTTGCACCCGGTCGCGCATGGCTGCCGGCGCCAGCGCTTTCAGATCAGCAACATTCGACCGGTCCATGCCGAGGATCAGGTCGAAGCGGTGGAAATCCTGCGGCGTGACCTTACGCGCCGTCTGCCCGGAAATGTCGACGCCGTGGCGCACCGCAACCGCGATCGAGCGTGGATCGGGATCGGAGCCGACCTCCCAGCCGCTGGTTGCCGCCGAATCGAGCAGGATGTCCCGGCCCAAACCGCGCTCCGCCAGGACGGCTCGAAGGACACCTTCCGCCAGCGGCGAGCGGCAGATGTTGCCGAGGCAGACGAAAAGAATGGAATTTATGGGCTTCGCGCTCATCGATCCGGATTTGTCTTTGTGCATGTCGCTATCCCAAAACCGCAACGCACTTTTGGGCGACATGCACTATGGTGAGAGTCATTTTTGGAAATAGCACGGGAAGCTGACATGACGAGAGAGAAACTGGGCAAGGACGCAATCGCCGCCGCGCTGGTCGGGCTCGAAGGCTGGGCACCGGCGGCGGATGGCGCCTCCATCAAGCGCACATTCACCTTCGCGAATTTCTCCGAGGCCTTCGCCTTCATGACCCGCGTCGCGCTTGCCGCCGAGAAGATGGACCACCATCCCGACTGGTCGAATGTCTACAAGGCCGTCGACGTGACGCTCAACACCCACGATGCCGGCGGCGTCACCGCGCTCGATATCGATCTGGCGAAGAAGATGAACCGCTTTGCCGGCGGCTGACCCCCGCTATCGCCTCGGGTATCGCCCCGGGTGTTGCGACGTCCACGATGCGGCAGCAAACCCAAATTGGCGCCGGCATCTTGCAGCGGGGGTCGGGTTTCACCACATTTTCGCTCGCGGGCATGCGCCGGGATGCGCATGAGCCCTGCAAGGAGAAACTGATGGCGCAACAATCCGGTTTTGATTTCTTCGGCTTTGGCGGCAAGCTCGGCGACGAGGACGAGGTGCGCGAGAAATTCTGGCGCACGGCAAAGAAGGCCGCACGGCAGATCCCCTTCATGGAAGAGGTCGTGGCCGCCTATTACTGCGCCATGGACAAGAACACGCCGCTGCGCGCCAAGGGCGTCTTGCTGGCCGCGCTCGGCTATTTCGTCCTGCCGGTGGATGTCATCCCCGACTTCGTCTTCGGACTTGGCTTCACCGACGACATCGCCGTGCTCACCGCCGCGATCACCGCCGTCAGCGCCCACATCACCCCGGCGCACCGGCAGGCCGCCAAGGACGCCATCGCCGACAAGGGCTGAACACGCACGCGAAACGCCGTTGAAGCCGGCTTTCGGCGGCAGCGCAAAAAGTCAAACTCTTGCCGCTTTCGTGGCCTCCAAGTCGCCGAAGGGACGTCGCGCCACCCGCTGACAGGGCGGCGGCGCGGGAATGGCGGCGGTTTCCTCGGGTGCGGGTCCTTTTCTCAAAGGAAATTCACCGTTTGGTAACCCAGATTAAATCAAAATGAAGCGACGGGCAGGACGCCAAGCCGGCCTGCCGCCGCACCAGTTGGAATACGGGAAAAGCGATGCGCGGATTGATTGCACTAGTTTCGAGCCTGGTCCTGGTGGCCGTGGCGGCGCCGGCACTGGCGCAGTCGGCGACCAAGATCGGCCAGCACAATGCCTGGGGCACCTACAGCTACCAGGCCTCTGGCGGCAAGGTCTGCTATGTCCTGACCGTGCCGACCGACAAGCAGCCGCCGACGCTCGACCATGGCGACATGTTCTTCTTCGTCAGCCAGCGGCCCGGCCAGCAGGTCTCCTACGAGCCGCAATTCATCGCCGGCTACAACTTCCAGGAAGGCTCCAAGGCCACCGTCACCATCGACAAGAAGACCTTCTCGATGTTTACGCGCGGCAAGTCGGCCTGGGTCGAGAATGCCGCCGAGGAGCCGGTGCTGATCGCCGCCATGAAGACCGGCACCGATATGAAGGTGACGGCGAAGTCCGGCCGCGGCAACCCGACCTCCTATGTCTTCTCGCTGAAGGGCATTTCGGCGGCGCTGACGTCAATCGCCAAGTGCAAATAGGCAAAGCTTCGTTTTGAGGGAAAGGCCGGGCCGCGAAGCCCGGCCTTTTTTCTTTCAGCCTTGCCCCGGCGCGACTTCCGCCCGCCGCCGCCGGATCGCCTCGGCGATGAAGACCCGCGACAGCGCGTGATAGAGCGGCTCGTGCGAGATCATGCGCGCCGTGCCGTAGCCCAGCATCGAGGCCAGCATCAGCGCGATGACATTGTCGTGATTGCCGGTCATCTCCAGGATGATGACGAAGGCCGTCATCGGCGCTTGCACTACGCCGGCGAAATAACCGGCCATGCCGAGCAGCGCCGCCGCGCCCGTGCTGGCGCCGAAGAGAAGGCCAAGCGAACTGCCGATGCCGGCGCCGACCGCCAGTGAGGGTGCGAAGATGCCGCCCGGAATGCCCGAGACCATCGACAGCAGCCCCGCCAGGAACTTTTCGGCAAAGAAGAGTGGGGGCAGCGGCGTGCCTTCGACGGCGCCGCGCGCCTGCATGTAGCCGGTGCCAAAGGTCAGCCCACCTGACGCGATGCCGATTACCGCCACCGCAAGTCCGCAGACCGCCGCCACGATCAGGGCGCGCCGCAGTGGCTGCTGCGTGTTCCAGCGCCGGATCCGCCGCGTCGCCTTCAAGGCCAGCAACGAGAACAGAGCGCCGAAACCGCCGCCGATGACACCACAGGCAAGCACCAGCGGCCACTCGGCGGCAAACGAGATCGTCTCCTTGGCGACGCCGAAATAGGTGTAGTTGCCGATCAGGCCGAGTGAGGCGAGACCCGCCAGGATCACCGCCGTCAGCACCAGCCCGTTGGTGCGCGCCTCGTAGGTGCGGCCCATCTCCTCGATGGCGAAGACGATGCCGGCCAGCGGCGTGTTGAAGGCGGCCGCGATGCCTGCCGCCGAGCCGGCCAGGATCAGGCCGCGCGCCTGCGCCATGCCGCCCCAGCGCGCCACCTGCAGCATCAGCGACGCGCCGACCTGCACGGTCGGGCCTTCGCGGCCGATGGAGGCGCCGCAGAACAGGCCGACGATGGTGAGCGCGATCTTGCCCGCCGCCAGCCGCAGCGACAGGATATGGCTGCGGTCCTCGTCGTCGCGCAGGTGGCGTGCGGCGATCGCCTGCGGAATGCCGCTGCCTTGCGAACCGGGGAAGAAGGCGTACGCCAACCAGGCGCACAGCACGAAACCGAGTGGGGTGGCGATGAGCGGCAGATAGAAACGCCCGCCCCCCTCGCTGCCGATCATCGCATGGAACAGGCTTTGCGCCCGGTCGGCCAGCACCGCGAACAGCACGCTGATCAGGCCTATGCAGATGGCGCCGGCCCAGAACACCAGCCGCGGCTGCCAGACGCGCCGCGAGCCCCACATCGCCTGCGTGCGCCGCAGCATGGGATATTTTCGCGATATGCCGGCCATGTCTGTCCTCGGGATGGGATGTTCGGACCTAACATGGCGATGGCTATTTGGGCCAGCCTTAGGGGCGACGGATGAGGGGGCTCCAGCTCGACACCGCCGGTGTTCCGTATGGCCCCGCCGGCTTCCATGCCGGCGGGGCGGGTCAACGAGGTCTCACATGGCCATTTTTTCACATTCGGCCTGAGCCTTCTTGGTCGACGTATCGATCATGAAGGCTTTGCCCTTGGCGTCGGTCATCATCATCATGCAGTGCTTGATCGGCTTTGCCATCTTCATCATCTCGGCGCCCATCTTTGCATCCGGCATCATGGTGCCCATGTGCCCGTCCGGCATGATCGCCATCACTTCTCCACCCTTCATCATGGTCATCGTGCCCATCGCGTCTTCGGCAAATGCCTGCGAGGTGGAAAGGCCGACGAGGCCGGCAATGACGGCGAGCTTGATAGAGTTCATTCTGCATACTCCCATTTTGTAGGGGCATGGTTGCCCCCTTCGGATTTCGACGGCGCGATGGGAATCGTTACGCAAACACGACGATGTGATCGGTTCCTTTACGTGGAAAGACTGGGCAAGGCTGCCAGATGGTCGTAGCAGCCTGTCAGCCGGCGTGCATGCCGTTGCATTCCCGCCGCATGACTCTGCCCTCAACCTGTGCTATGCGCCGCGCTTCCTTTCCGGCACGATGCGTGAAATCGGCCGCAAACCGCTTATATTAGTGCAACCATGACCCTTTCATTCGATCTTACCATTGACGGCACCCGTGACGCGTTGCGTGCCCGCGCAGCGCAGCCCGAAAAGCCGTCGCTGATCGGCCTGACGCGGGTCGAGCTCGCCGAGGCTCTGGTTGCATCAGGCACCGTGCCGGAACGCCAGGCCAAGATGCGTGCCCAGCAGCTCTGGCACTGGATGTATGTGCGCGGCGTCTCCGACTTCGCCGGCATGTTCAACATCTCCAAGGATCTGCGCGCCGAGCTCGACAAGCATTTCACCGTCGCCAGGCCCGAGATCGTCGAGGAGCAGATTTCTTCCGACGGCACGCGCAAATGGCTGTTCCGCTTTCCGCCGCGCGGCGCCGGCCGGCCCGTCGAGATCGAGACCGTCTACATTCCCGAGGAAGGCCGCGGCACGCTGTGCATCTCCTCGCAGGTTGGCTGCACGCTGACCTGCTCGTTCTGCCACACCGGCACGCAGAAGCTGGTGCGCAATTTGACCGCCGAGGAAATCCTCGCCCAGCTGCTCACCGCCCGCGACCGGCTCGGCGATTTCCCCGACCGCGACACGCCGGACGGCGCCATCGTGCCGGCCGAGGGCCGCAAAGTCTCCAACATCGTCATGATGGGCATGGGCGAGCCGCTCTACAATTTCGAGGCGGTGAAGAAGGCGCTGCTGATCGCTTCCGACGGCGATGGTCTTTCCTTGTCGAAGCGGCGCATCACGTTGTCGACCTCCGGCGTTGTGCCGGAAATCTTCCGCACCGGCGAGGAGATCGGCGTCATGCTGGCGATCTCGCTGCATGCCACCAATGACGATTTGCGCGACCTTTTGGTGCCGATCAACAAGAAGTATCCGCTGAAGGAACTGATCGCCGCCTGTCGTGCCTATCCCGGCCTGTCGAACGCCAAGCGCATCACCTTCGAATATGTGATGCTGAAGGACGTCAACGATTCCATCGAGGACGCCAAGGGGCTGATTAAGCTGCTCAAGGGCATTCCGGCCAAGATCAATTTGATCCCGTTCAACCCGTGGCCAGGCACCAACTACCAGTGCTCGGATTGGGAGACGATCGAGAAATTCGCCGACTACATCAACAATGCCGGCTATGCCTCGCCGATTCGCACGCCACGCGGCCGCGACATCCTGGCCGCCTGCGGCCAGCTCAAGTCGGACTCCGAGCGCATGCGCAAGGTCGACCGGCTGGCCCTGGAGGCCATGATGATCGCGGGGCACGGCGAGGCGTGAGCCGCCGCTTCGCCTGGCTGAAACGCCTCGCCGTGATGGCCGTCGGTTATATCGCCGGTGTGCTGACCTCGATCCTGGTGCCCGTGCTGCTGATCGCGCTTCTGGAAGGCATCGAGGACGGGAACTGGTCCATCATTTTCGCATTCGACTGGTTGGGCTCCTTCCCGCTCGCCGTCTTGACCGTGATGATCGGCGCGCTGTTGATCGTCGGCCCCGCGCTCTTTGTCGCCGAATGGTTTTCGCTTCGGGGATGGTTCTACTT
>NZ_RZQG01000200.1:0-7859 GCF_003998635.1 Mesorhizobium sp. M7D.F.Ca.US.004.03.1.1 | reverse complement strand
GCCGCCGAGGCCGCCGCCGGCGAACCCGCCGAGGCTCCAGAAGCCATGTGATGACGACATGATCGCGCGGGAGAGTCGCCGTTCGACCACCACGGCATTGGCGTTCATGGCGACGTCCATGCCGCCGATCGAGCCGCCAAAGATGAACATGGCGATGGCCGCCAGCGGCACGTTGGGCGCCAGCGCCACGACCAGCAGGCCGAGGCTGCCGCAAAGGCCGAACCAGCGCAGCACGGTGCGGGAACCATGTCTGGAGATCAAATGGCCGCACCAGGTCATGGCGGCGACGGCGCCGGCGCCGAACAGCAGGATCAGCAGGCCAAGCGTGAACTTCGAGATGTCGAGCCGGGTCAGGAACACCGGGATCTGCGGCGCCCAGCTGCCGGTCAGGAAGCCGTTGGCGAGGAAAATGGCAGCGACGGCCCATCGTCCGCGAATGGCAGTCTGCATGGCGTTCGACGCGTTCATGAGGCTAATCCGGTCAAAAAATGGCTTCGCGCGGCAAATTAGATCGATTCAATTTTCAGTCAAGCGCTCTTTCGGGAAAGCATTTGGGCCAAACAGAGGATTGGAGGCGATCGAGGGTGTCGACGGTTGACCTAGTGGTCCTTGGGGCGTCTTGCCTCGAATTCGGCCTTCTTGGCGTCGGAGGCTTCGGTCTGGTTGAGCGCCTGCCATTGTGCGTAAGGCATGCCGTAGACGATCTCGCGCGACTGGTCCTTGCTGAGGTCGACGCCCTCGGCATTGGCCGCTTCGCGATACCAGTTCGACAGGCAGTTGCGGCAGAAGCCGGCGAGGTTCATTAGGTCGATGTTCTGCACGTCGTTGCGCTCGCGCAGATGCTCGACCAGCCGGCGAAAGGCGGCAGCCTCGAAATCGCGTTGCTGCTCGTCACTGAGTTCGGTCATGGTCACAGCCTCCGTCATAGCGGCCCGGTGCGGGAGCCGAATTGCTTGACCACATGTATATCGGGACGGCGGTCGATGGCGTCAACGATCGGCGCCAACCGTTCGGCCCAGGCGAGTGCGCCCTTCTGGTCAGCGATCAGGTCCTGGCGGATCTCGATCAGCGCATGGGCGAAACCGTTGACGATGGCGTGCTTGTACATGGTGTCGCCGTGCAGCGCGCCGTCATACGGTTCATTGTCGCCGACAACGAGGCTCTTGTCCTCCGCCAGCATGTCGATCAGCGGCCGCGCCACCCGGTCGTCGAGGTCCCACAGGATGCCGACATGCCAGGGACGCTGGATCCCTTGCATGGCAGGGGTGAAGGAATGCACCGAGAAGATGAAGGGTGCTCGGGCAGAGGCCTGTGCGACCGAGGCAATCATGGCGCCGACGGCGTCGTGATAGGGCCGGTAGAAGCGGTCGAGCCGTCTTTCGCGCTCCTCGGGAGCTATGGGGTAATTCCCGGGTACGACGGTGCCGTCATAGAGCTGGCGAATGAGCGTCGGATCGTCCTCTGCGCGATTGGGATCGATCAGCAGCCGCGAAAAATTGGCGAACACCGCCGGCACGCCAAGCAGGGCGGCCAGTTCGCGCGTCACCGTCTCGACGCCGATGTCATAGGCGATGTGGCGGTCGAACTCCGCCAAGGGCAGGCCGAGGCTGCCATACTCGTCGGGCAGGTCGCGGCGGGCATGATCGCCCAACAGCACGATGCCTCGCTTGCGGTCGCCTTCGACAACATCGAAAGGCGCGAAAACTGTGGATCGGGTCATTGGCGGGAAATGGTCTGTTCGCTGGCTTCCGGGGAGGATGCTATCGTCATTCCACGAAGACGACGCTTGCGCAATGCCGTTGTTTGGCCAAGGTTTCCCGAGAAATCTGGCAGGAGTCGGCGAATTGTGCGCCGGAGCCTTTCTAAATCGATTGGAATTGAACAAAACGGTGCGTTGACATGCGCCCGGACTTTTCCGAAAAGGGGCGCAGAGAGATGCTGATGTGGTTCTTGAGGGGTTTTCGGATGAGTTCCGCCGGCAGGCAGCGCATGCGCTCTGCCTTTGCCATGCCGCTCCTGAGCCTTGCCGTGGGCTTGGCGGCGATGGCCATGGCCTCGCCGGCGCGTGCCGATTTCCGCGTCTGCAACGCCACGCAGAACTTGGTCGGCGTCGGCATCGGCTATCGCGCCAAGGCCGGCTGGATCACCGAGGGCTGGTGGCACATCGAGGGATCGAGCTGCAAGACGCTGATCGAAGGGCCGCTGTCATCAAGGTTTTACTATCTTTATGCAGAAGACGCCGAGCGCGGTGGACGCTGGGACGGCCCGATCAACATGTGCGTGGCTGAAAAAGAGTTCAAGATCGCCGGCGTAACCGACTGCGTCGCCCGGGGCTTCCAGCGCGCCGGATTCCAGGAATATGACACGGGCGAACAGGCAAGCTGGATGGTCCAGCTGACCGATGAGTCCACAACGGGAGGCGCTCCAGCCGCCCCGGGAACAAACAGTCAATGAGACGTAGCCGTAAGGTCAAGATCCTAGCCACCATCGGTCCGGCGTCCTCGTCGGAGGAGATGCTGAAGAAGCTGTTCGAAGCGGGCGCCGATGTGTTCCGCATCAATATGAGCCATACCGATCACGAACTGATGCGCACGCTGGTCGCGCGCATCCGCGCTGTCGAGGAGGCGGTCGGCCGGCCGATCGGCATCCTGGCCGATCTGCAAGGACCAAAACTGCGCGTCGGCAAGTTTGCCAATGGCAAGGAAGTGCTGACGCAAGGCCAGACCTTCACGCTCGACGACAGTCCCGAGCCCGGCACCTCGACCAGGGTCTATCTGCCGCATCCGGAAATCCTGAGCTCGGTCGAAGCCGGCCATCGCCTGCTGATCGACGACGGCAAGCTCGAGCTGAAGGCGGTGAAGAGCGACGGCAAGTCTATCGTCTGCACCGTCGTCGCCGGCACCACGATTTCCGACAAGAAGGGCGTCAGCCTGCCCGACACCGACCTGCCGGTCGGCGCGCTGACCGAGAAGGACCGCAAGGACCTCGATGCCGTGCTGGCGACAGGCGTCGACTGGGTCGCGCTGTCTTTCGTGCAGCGGCCGGAGGATCTGGCGGAAGCGCGCAAGATCGCGCGCGGCCGGGCGCTGATCATGGCCAAGATCGAAAAGCCGCAGGCTGTCGCCCGGCTGGCCGAGATCATCGAACTGTCCGACGCGCTGATGGTCGCCCGTGGCGATCTCGGTGTCGAGATGCCGCTCGAGGCGGTGCCCGGCATCCAGAAGCAGATCACGCGCGCCGCACGCCGCGCCGGCAAGCCGGTGGTGGTTGCAACGCAGATGCTGGAATCGATGATCACGGCACCGGTGCCGACCCGCGCCGAGGTGTCCGATGTTTCGATCGCCGTCTTCGAAGGCGCCGATGCCATCATGCTGTCGGCGGAATCAGCGGCCGGTGCCTATCCAGTAGAAGCCGTGGCGATGATGAACCGTATCGCCACCAAGGTCGAAACCGATCCGACCTATGCCGGTATCATCAATGCCCAGCGCTCCGAGCCGGAAGCGACCGGCGCCGACGCCATTTCGCTGGCCGCGCGCGAGATCGCCGAAACGCTGAAGCTGTCGGCGATCATCACCTACACGGCGTCCGGCACCACAGGCCTGCGCGCCGCCCGTGAGCGGCCGCAGGTGCCGATCATCGCGCTGTCGCCGATCCTCAACACGGCGCGACGGCTGTCGCTTTTGTGGGGCACGCATTGCGTCGTCTCACCGGATGCAAGCGATCTTGACGATATGGTCAACCGCGCCTGCCGCATCGCCTTCGACGAAGGCTTCGGCAAGCCGGGCGACCGCGTCATCATCACCGCCGGCGTGCCGCTGAGGACGCCGGGTTCGACCAACATGCTGCGCATCGCCTATATCGGGTCGGACACGCAGGGCAACCGGTAAACCCGCTCATTTCCTGACGGAAGCGTGTCGCGCGACTTTGTGCAGAGGTCGCTGTGGCTATAATACAACAAAGGCAAGGACAATGATCCCAGCCTTTGTCTCGACACAGGGTTGCCGTGTTCGCCCCTACAAAACAGGATGAAGCGGCGTTAACAGTGGCTCTGCACCCGCCTGCATTTCCCATCGCTTGAAAGTATACTGAATGTCATTTCTCGTCTCGCGCCGGTCACTTCTGACCGGGCTCTCGCTTATTGGGGTTTCCACGATCTCGGCATGTGCCCAATTTCCCAAGCAGTCGCTCAGTGTCGCCAGTCCGCTGATTCCAGCGCCGCTTGAGCCGACACCGGAAAAGGGGCCGATTGAGGTTGCAGGGCCTGAAGCTGCCCGTGCGTCTCCCGACTATGCGAACATGTATGCCGCGGTCGAAGACGGCGGCCGGGCGCTGCCGGCGATTCCCTTCGCCAAGGTCGATGAACGGTTTCTGCGACAGATCGTCGTCGACGACCCGACGGGAGAAAAGCCAGGCACGCTCGTCGTCAACACGACCGACAAATACCTTTACTGGGTCCTCAAGGATGGCAAGGCCATGCGCTATGGCGTCGGGCTGGGGCGCCAGGGCTATTCCTGGAAGGGTCGTGCGATCGTTCAGTGGAAACGCAAATGGCCGACCTGGACGCCTCCGTCGACAATGATCAGCCGGGATCCAAAGCTGGAGAAATGGCGTCAGGGCATGCCGCCGGGCATCAGCAATCCGCTGGGGTCGCGCGCGCTCTACATCTTCAAGGACGGCGTCGACACACTCTATCGAATACACGGATCGCCGGACTGGAAGTCCATCGGCAAATCCGCGTCGTCCGGTTGCGTGCGCATGTTCAACCAGGATGTCATGGACCTTTACGATCGCGTTCCCAGCAAAACACCATTGCTGGTCATCTAGAGTATGGCGCTGCGTGCCTGCGCTTAGCTTGCTGCCCCAGCCGTTAGAGGACGTGCTTCAGGTCGGCGCGAGCTCCGCCTGCGGCACCTTGATGTCGGCGCATCTGTCGGTGCCATAAGCGTCGCGGGCGATGCGCGCCTCCACGGTCTTTGCCAGTGCCTGCAGGTCGATGTCCTTGCCGGCGACCTTCTCGATGGCGCCGACGACGAGGTCGGGCGCGATCCAGTCCGGCTTGTGGCCGAGATTGTGCACCCAGACGAGTTCGGCGCCGGCAATGTCGCGCACCAGGCCGACCGAGTGGATATGCGCGTAGACCACCTTGTCGCGATCGCCCGAAATCACCACGGTAGGCGCCTCGATCTCGGCGTAGTGGGGTGCGGCGCCAAGGGCATAGCGATAGAGCCCGGCGACGTCGGTGGCGTTGGCGCGAAAGGCCGACGGTCGCAGCACCAGCGGGATCGAAGCCTCGCCGGCATAGTTGTTCGGCACCTTGTTTGGCGAGAAGACGCAGGTGGTGGCGTCTGCCATCTGCAGCGTTCCTGCCGGGTAGGTCAGCGTTTCGGAAAACAACCAGCCGACCACCGGCATGGTGGTCAGATTGTAGTACCAGGACGTCGCGCCGCCCGGCCAGGGGTGGGTGGCGGGCGAGACAAAGACCAGCCCGAGTGTCTTGTCTGGATGCTCGCGGCCAAACGCCGTGGTCACCGCTCCGCCGAAGGAATGGCCGACGATGACAGCCTTCTTCATGCCGAGACGGTCCATCAGCGCGGCAATGGTGTTGGCCTGCGCCGACGGATCCTCGTTGTTGCCGGGGCCGCGCCCCGACCAGCCGTGGCCTGGCCGATCGAAGAACAGCATTTCGGCGCGCCCATCCAACAGCGGGCGCAGCGGTAGCATCTGGTCCCTGAGATTGGCGCTGGCGCCGTGGATGAAGACGATCGGCGGCAACTCGGCATTGGCGGGTGCCGGAACATGGACGTAGTGGATGCGGGCGCCGTTGATGTCGGCGAATTCGCCGATCGGCGGATTGCGGCGCTCGATCAGCCATGAGCCGACGCGGGTGACGCCAGCCAGGCTGAACACAAGCGCCATCAGGAAGGCGAGGACGGCGTAGATCAGGTTCATGGGGAGAGATACGGGGGTGGAGGGGGATAAGTTGTGGGTAGGCAGTAGGGCAGTAGGGCAGTAGGGCAGTAGGGCAGTAGGGCAGTAGGGCAGTAGGGTGTGTGTTCCGCAGTGCAATCTACCCCTACTGCCTTACTGCCCTATTCCCTTACTCCCTTGGGGCATCAAATGCCCTCGCCGGCAAGCTCTTCCGAAATCGTGCCGACCTGGTCCTGGGCGCTGCGCATCATCGGATAGATGGCCAGCACCTTCTGCCAGGCTTCGAGTGCAGATTGCTTGTGGCCGGTCAGCGCCATGATCTGCGCCAGACCGGACAGCGCACCGAAATGGCGCGGCTCGAGTTGCAGCGCATGGTCGATGTCGGACATCGACTTGCCGTAGTTCTTCATCATGAAATGCACCGTGGCGCGCCGGTTCCAGCCTTCGGCATAGGTCGGCTGCAAGGTCACCACCTGGTCAAGGAAATCGAGCGCAACGTCGAACTTCTGGCCTTCGACGGCCTTTTGCGACCATTGCATCATCAGGTCGATCGAGGCGCTGCCGGATTGCGACCACTCATTCCAGATGTTGCCGGCAATGCGCTCGGCCGCCTTTTCGTTGCGCTCGCGTTTCAGGTCGCTGAACAACTGGTCGAGCCGGGCCTGCTTCGTCGTTGCCACCGGCGGCGCGTCCTGGGTGGCCGGCGGCGCGACAGCATCATCCGCCCGTGCCGGGCCATAAATGGCGCCGGAAACGAGCAGGGATGTCAAAAATGCAAAAAGAATCCGCATCGCCGGACTCTAGTCCCGGGCGGCGGAACATCAAAGTGATTTTAGCGTGAGAAGGCCGGCAACAAACATCAAATGGGCGGAGACAACAACAGCCTCCAGCCCGAAAACTCAGCCCTGGCGCGCCTTGTAACGCGGGGCAGTCTTGTTGATGATGTAGACGCGGCCCTTGCGGCGAACCAGCTGGTTGTCGCGGTGACGCGCCTTCAGCGCCTTGAGCGAATTCTTGATCTTCATGGTCTTGCCTGTCGGTGTGGACCCGCTTCGGGTCGAAATCTTAAGGCGCGCCAGAGACGCGCCTTTGAACTGTGGGTGGCTCATAAACGAGGAGCCTTGTCCGTGTCAACCGCAAGCGTGCTCCGTCTCTCCATATCATCAAATATCCGCCATCTCCACCTGGCGGCATTGCGCGGCCTCTAGCCGGCTGGGATGATGCGGCTGCCGCGAAGTGATTTGGAGATGACCATGCGCCGAATGTTTCTGTCCGCCTGCCTTGTCTTGCTGGCGGGAGCCTCGGTTGCCCATGCGCAGGAATGCGACCGCAGCGACGACAGCCAGCAGATGATGAACATCTGCGCTGGCGAAGATTACCAGGCGGCCGACGCCAGGCTCAACACGGCCTATCAGGACCTCATCAGCTCGGATGACGCCGACGGCAAGAGGTTGCTGCAGGTGGCGCAACGCGCCTGGATCACTTTCCGCGATGCCGAGTGCGCGCATTCCACCGCCGCCAGCGAGGGCGGCTCCATCCATCCGATGGAGGTTTCGCAGTGCCTGACCAGATTGACCAACGATCGCATCAAGCAGCTCGCCGCCGCGGCCAATTGCGAGGAAGGCGATGCGAGTTGCGCCAGTCCCGGCGAGGACGAGAGCGACGACTTCCAATAAGCGGGTTTATTGGGTCAGGCGCGACGGCTGATCCGGGTGAAATGACCCATCTTGCGGCCGGGGCGCGCCTCGGCCTTGCCGTAGAGATGCAGCATCAGATCGGGCTCGGCGAGAAGCTCCGGGACACGCAGCACATCGTCGCCGATCAGGTTCTCCATCACGCAGTCGGAATGGCGGTCCGGGCTGCCCAGCGGTAGGCCGGCGACAGCGCGGATGTGCTGCTCGAACTGCGAAACGATGCAGGCTGCCTCCGTC
>NZ_RZQG01000001.1:0-61444 GCF_003998635.1 Mesorhizobium sp. M7D.F.Ca.US.004.03.1.1 | reverse complement strand
AGCCGATGGGGCCTGCGTGGAAAACCGACACATGGGGCATGATTGTTCCACCACGGCGGGCAGCATCGAGGACGCGCTTCTTCGACACAAAGTGGATGCGCCGCGCAACAACCACCGCGCGTTGACCTTTGCCAATTTCACTCTGGCTACTCCAGAACTTTGAGCCCGTTGGCTACCCGCTGGCGGCTTTTTTTGCCACCGGAGCATTTCGTCTGGAGTTCCGGAACAATTCGTCATCGACCCGGGTTCATCCTCTGCCAGCTGTCCCCTCAACTGCTGCCGATTAGATATCCCTGATCAGCCCACTTCTCCCCTACAAGGAAGACGTCGGTGAGGTTGAGCACTGTCTCTCAACAGAAGGAAAGGAAATCACGGACTGGATCAAATCAAGGCAAATGGCTGCAGTTCAAGGTTAAGGCCGAGGAACAATGGGGCAATCTCACCCGACGCCGGAACAGAAAGGTTCGTTTCGAGTTCATATTCAGCGCATAGGCGCTGCACGCATGCGGGTCAGTAAGGAGGAACCATCCATGGGTCTCGGCACAATTCTGATCATCGTTTTGATCCTTGCTCTGCTTGGCGGCTTCAGCGGCCTCGGCGGCGGCCCCTTCTATGGTACCGGCTACTATGGGGGCGGCGGCCTCGGTTTACTGCTGATCATTGTCATCATTCTGGTTGTCCTCGGACGTCTCTAGCTCATCAGCCAGCGATCCCTGAGCTTGCTGAAATGGAATGCAACCACAGTGGGGGCATTCCGCTAAAGGAAGGAGGTCGTTATGGCCAAGTTCCGCTTTGAGACCGTCGAATTCGGCAAGACTAAGACTTTCGACGAAAGTCTTGCCAGCGCAGACCTTGCCAGCCCCCGAGCAATCGAAATTTGATGGCGACCCCTTCAGGCTGTTCAATCAGGGTTTATCGATTTCGAACGCGTTAGCAAAAAATTCCTCACGTCTCCAAGCTGAATGTTCCCTTCGTATGCTCCAACGCAGATGGGGTGGCGAAGTTTCTTCGACGGACTTAAAATGGCTGAGCGTGAAGACTGGAAGATTTCAACACCAAGACAATGTGCAAACGGTTGATGGCGAAGGGCTCGGGAAGTCCCGCCGTGCAGCGCGATTGAAGCAGCCCTAGGATGTCCCCCTATCCAGGAGGCTATCCATCGGACTGGACCGAGGAGACTGGAGTTACCAGGCTTTGGCACACACCGGAGGCCCCGAATGACAAGCATGCGCGCCACAAGCATGCCCGTCTCACGCCTCTGCGTGAGAGAAGGCACCTTTTGCAAAGCCTGTGCGGTGCGGGCGTATGGTGTCTTGGCCAAGAGTGGCGCGCCGGGTCGAGCGCTATAAGACCGAAGGCCGGGCTGGCATGACGGACTGTTCCTCGCGGCCTGCCCTTATGCCACAGGTCATCGTCGCATTACGGGACTAGAAAACCCCGAGAAGATTGATAAACCGCTGTTTGCAATGGAACATTAGCCTTCGCGAATGGTTTGTTTGAGGAGCGCTCATATGAAGCGGCGCGCACTCAAACCGCACGAGGTACGTCATGTTCTATAAGCTCCTTGCTACCACCGCACTCGCCACGTTCATCGCATCCGGTGCCTATGCAGGCAATGTGATATCTGCTGCAACCGCTGCCCAAAATGTTGCTGTCCAAGCTATTCCTGATGGCAAGCTGGTCTCGAAGTTCATGGGAGTGGAAGTCTACAATGGCACCGGCGACAATGCCGAAGATATCGGCGAAGTAAATGACATCCTCCTATCGAAGGACGGCACAGCTAAGTTTCTGATCATCGGCGTCGGTGGCTTTCTCAAGGTTGGTGAAAAAAATGTCGCTTACGACTTCGATAAGGCCCGGTGGGCCGAAAAGAACGGCAAGCGATGGTTGGTCATCAGCGCGACTAAGGAGGAACTGACGGCCCTGCCCGCATTCGACACAAAGGCATACGATGCCTCCCTTTCGACCGCTTCGACCAAGCCCGCGACGCCGACCGTGACGCCGGCGCCGGCGACCTCGGCACCAACGGTCGATAGGACGACACTCACTGAAATGCCGATCGACAAAATCCGCGCTGAGGATCTGATTGGCACAACTGTCTATGGTGCCGACGATGCGAATGTGGGCAAGATCGGGGATGTGGTGCTGACCGGTGACAAGAAGATTGATGCGGTCATTATCGACGTCGGCGGATTCCTCGGCATCGGCGCCAAGGAGGTGGCTGTCGGCTTTGAGAAACTCAAATTCATGACAGACAAGGACGGTAATAAATATCTCTACACAAATTTCACCAAAGACCAACTTACGGCGCAGACCGCGTACGACAAGGGCACCTATGTGCAGTCGCGGGATAAACAGCGCCTGATCGTCAAGTGAGTTCGTCAAGGCGAGCCCGCGAACTTTGGTTTGCGGGCTCATCTCGATTCGATTTCAGCGTCTAAGTTGAGCGGTTCGAATCGGCAGACGAGTGATCAGCGGAACGAGATACCAAAGGACAGCAAGCTTCCTCCAACCAAGATGGCGCCCACCCTGCCAATTCCCTACTATGGAAGCGGCACCGTGACCGCCACGTAAAAGTCAGTCGCCACGCCGAGCAGGATCGGCGCAAGCGCGGCTGCTATGAAGGCAGCGGCTGCTTTTCTGATTGGCACTGATACGACATGAAGTTCAGATACTGTAATTGGCTTTATCAAGCGCGGCTTAAGCCGACAGCGGACGGAAGCAAATCACAGGATTCGAAAACGGTCGTCGGAACGAAACGCCCCTCAAGCAATTGTTACTTCGTCTCAGCGTTTTATTAGGAGGAGCTCATGGGACGCGGTATCTTGCTATGGTTGCTCGGGGTTCCGATCCCCATCATCATTCTGATCATGCTCTTTGCCCGTTAGGGGGTGGAAATGCAAACGATCCTTTCACCGACCGACGTCTCGCCGGTCACCGAATCTTCGTCATCGGCTGGATCGAGCGCCTCCGCCACAACCTTCGCGATTTCGACCGCTGCCTGGCTTGTCGTGGTGCAGTGGCTATCAGCGGGTGTCGGCGGCTATCTTACCGGTCGACTGCGCACCAAATGGGTGAACGTCCACACCGACGAAGTCTACTTTCGTGACACCGCTCACGGCTTCCTCGCCTGGGCCTTGGCAACGTTACTGGTTGCCGGTGTTCTCGGCACGGCTCTTTCCTCAGCGCTGGGTTCGGGTGTGCAAGCAACTTCCACCGTGGCCCCTGGCGCCGCGGTGGGACCTCCTCAGCAGCGAGCAGCGTGGCACCCCTAACTGATAATTTTCTCGGCTATTTTGTCGATACGCTGTTTCGGCCAACAGATACCGGAACAGTAGCCGCAGCTGGCCAAAACGATGCATCAGCCATCGGACAAGCAACACGCATCTTAATCACCAGCTCCGCAAGCGGCCAGGTCTCAGCTGACGATAAAACCTACCTGACGCGACTGGTCGCTTCCCGCACTGGTCTGTCGGAGACGGATGCGAAGACCAGGGTCGACACTGTTCTTGCCAACCTTGAGGCTGCAAGAAACAAGGCCAAAGCAACCGCCGACACTGTCCGGAAAGCCAGCGCCAGTTTCGCGCTGCTGGGCGCCCTGTCGTTAGTGATTGGGGCGTTCATAGCAAGCGTTGCTGCAGCGGTAGGTGGGATGCAGAGAGACGAGGAGGAGGCACTGTTTGCTCGCAGCAACGACGTTCAGCATCCGGAATCCTCAACTGTCACCTCGACACCGGACATAACCGCGGCGAAGTCATCATCTCGCGCATGGGTTTGGTCGGCGGAGTTAGGACGCGATCACTAGGAAGCTTGACCGCGGCGAGGAGAAGCGTGCGAGCCCCGGCAGGATTTCGACGGCTCGCTGCGCACCGCCAATCGTCGGCTCTCTTCCATCCGAACTAGAAATTAGGTGGATAGCTGAAAGATCATCACCGTAGCTGCAGCCGCCATGATAGCTGTCGCAACCCATCCCGTCAGCCGCATTGCCAGTGGCACGGTTGTCTTGCCCATCACATCCCGTCGAGCCGTCATCAGCATCATAACTGCCATCACGGGCACAGCCACCATGCCGTTGATCACTGCGCTCCAGTAGAGCGCCTTGATGGGATTGATCGGCGTGAAGTTGAGACAGGTACCGGCCAGCGTCGCTATCGCAATTGTCGCGTAGAACGCCTTAGCCGCCAGCGGCTCGCGTTCGAGGCCTACAGGCCATTTGCGCGCCTCACCAAGGGCATAGCCGGCCGAGCCTGCCAAAACCGGAATGGCAAGCAGCCCCGTTCCGATAACACCGAGCGCGAAGACAGCAAATGCAAACTCACCGGCGACGGGACGCAATGCTTCAGCCGCTTGGCCGGTTGTTTCAATATTTGTGATGCCCTTGGCGTGAAGGGTCGCGCCGGCTGTGATCATAATCGCGAGGGCGACCAGGTTGGAAAACGCCATACCGACATAAGTATCCAGGCGGATGCGATGAATTGCATGCTGCGCCTGCGCTGGCGCCTTCTTGAGCGGCTTGCGGCCAGGCTTGGCCTTTTCGTCCTCCACCTCTTGGGAGGCCTGCCAGAAGAACAAATATGGACTGATTGTGGTGCCGAAAATCGCGACAACGGCTGTCCAAAACGACGCGTCAGCCGAGAACCGCGGGATGAGCAGACCTTTTGCCACTTCCTCCCAAGGGACCTGAACGAACATCACCGTGCCGAAATAGGCGAACAGTGAGACCGTTAGCCATTTGAGTATCGAAACGTAGCGGTGGTATTTCAGAATGACCTGGAGCCCGACCGACATGACCCCGAAGACAACAACGTAAAGTACAGCCGGGCCGCCAACGATAAGCTTCAAGGCGTCTCCCATGGCTCCGAGGTCAGCTCCGATATTGATGGTGTTGGCTATAAGGAGCAGGGCAACGACCGCCTGAAGCAGCCAGTTGGGGTAATAGGCTCGCATGTTGCCGGCGATGCCTCGCCCCGTCGTGCGGCCGATGCGTGCGCTGATCTCCTGGATTAACGACATGAGAGGGTAACTGAACAGCATCGTCCACGTCAGGGCGAAACCGAATTGCGCGCCGGCCTGTGAATACGTGGCG
Organism: Mesorhizobium sp. M7D.F.Ca.US.004.03.1.1; assembly: GCF_003998635.1. Classification (NCBI taxonomy): domain Bacteria; kingdom Pseudomonadati; phylum Pseudomonadota; class Alphaproteobacteria; order Hyphomicrobiales; family Phyllobacteriaceae; genus Mesorhizobium; species Mesorhizobium sp. M7D.F.Ca.US.004.03.1.1. The sequence continues at coordinate 56,358 of NZ_RZQG01000001.1, read as the reverse complement.
ATGCCGCTTGGATCGTCGTCGGAAGCTCCGGTGATAAGGCCGGGGCCAAGCACATCGAGCAACCTAGGCTTGGCGCGACCGAATCCAGGCTTCGTAATTTTCGTGGTCAAGTCTCGCGTTCCCAAGATGCCCTCAGTCCGTCAACGACCTGACCAGAAAAAGGCTCCAGCGCTAGAATCATTATAGTAGGATTTGCTAAAAGAATGGCACGGGAGGTCGGCCTCGGTGAATGGTGGATCATTGAATGGCGGAAGAGCATCCCGTTTCAATGCGCACAAAAAAGCACGGATCAATGCGTTGCAGTCTTGAGCATCCTGCTCGAAGCGGGATCGCCCGTGCAGAGCATATTGGCCAAGCAGATGGACCGCAAAGAGCCAGACGGGTACTACCGCAGTTGCGATCAGACCGAGCAGGTGCGATGGAAATCCGTTTCCGTGCTGCCTCAGAAACTTATCAACATAGTCGCAAGTCGGGGAACGCAGGCGTTGCGTTCAATCAGACCTGGTTTGGATTGGCGGGGAAGGCCCAGGTTCCGGCAGCGCATCGTTCTCGGCCGGATCGAAGGCGCCATGACGGCGATCGCCAAAGCCAGCGTTCCCGGCTTCTCATTCGCCCACATGAACTCATCTGGCGATCCGCCGACGGCATGAACACACCAATAGCCGGCGGTGCCTAATGCCCAGCTTGTCGTCGTATTCGTCTTCTCGTCTCAGCCCGGGGGACGAGTCTCAAATATTATGCGGATAGGGAACTCCCGGCTTCTCTCCGGGTTAGAAAATGCCCCAACGGGTCATTTCAAACAAGGAGGACACAACGATGGCAACCACCAAGAAGGCAAGTGCCAAGACCAAGGGCCTTGAGGATCTGTTCCTCGATGGGCTCAAGGATATCTACTATGCTGAGAAGAAAATTCTGAAGGCCTTGCCGAAGATGGCCAAGAACGCGGATGACGAGCAGGTCACCGCGGCCTTCGAAAAGCACCTTGCGGAAACCGAAGGCCAGGTAGAACGGCTCGAGGAGGTTTTCGAAATCCTCGGCGCGCCTGCGCGCGGCAAGACCTGCCCCGCCATCGACGGCATTCTGGAGGAAGGATCGGAAATACTCGATGAGTATAAAGGATCGACGTCCCTGGATGCCGGGCTCGTCGGCGCGGCGCAGGCTGTCGAGCATTACGAGATCGCTCGCTACGGCACGTTGATTGCTTGGGCCACCACCCTTGGCAAGGATAACGTGGTTGAATTGCTAAACGCGACCCTCGAGGAAGAGAAAGCTACCGACGAGGCCCTGACGTCACTGGGTGAAGGCGGGGTGAACGACCGGGCGGCCGAACTGCAAGCAGCTTGAATTGCGGCCGGTTTTTCCATGGCTCCGGCGTGGCCGCCGGAGCCATTTTTCTTCTATGGCCGGATCGCTACGCGGAGAGAATCCCTACTATCGAATGACCTTCAACACATTAGTGGCCAGGCTAACAAGCGTTGAACCTCTTGGGCTATGAAGTCCCTGATTGAATCGGTCGCGATATCTGCAGCTTCACACTGATCCGATGGGAAGGATCAGGTACGCGCGGCGCTGCAAACATACGCTGGCTGGAAATCTCTCATCTTTCTAAAATCTGTTCGAACCTGCACTGCCTGGGGGCCTTGTCGGGGCGCCATCGCTTTCGAAGTCATGCGGCGAGCTTTGCTGAATCCATCCCATTGTAGTCGGCCCAGGTCACGGTCTTTTTCATGACTTGAAGGCACCATCAAGCTTGAAGCGAAGATCGTAATGCAGCCGCATGGCCGCATGTTTCTGAATCCGAAGTCGGCTAGATTTGGCGATCGAGCGTTCGCCGCAGGAGGGGTCCATGGCTGGAAAGTCATCAGAGATCCAATAATTACTCGCCTGCGCTAAGCCGTCCAGTTGAGGAGCGAAGTAGCTTCGCCGCAGCAATTAGCTTCGTGCGGCTGCCGCCATACCTGTTGATTAGCTCGTGGACTTGGGTTGTGGTAATGCCGTTCTGCCGTGCAAGTTGCCTAACCACATAAGCTTCACTGCCCGAAATTCGGTCCCGGTCGCGAGGATAAAGGTTTGCCGCATCGGCCGTCATGCGTAGTCTCCCGTGCTCACGCTATATCTTCGCCAACGCAAGAGTTGCTATTTAGTTGCCGCTCATGTGCACGCTGACGGTACGTCTGGTGCGCGCAAGCTGGGAGCATCTGCGGTTGCATTTTTTCCCGCCGATGGAACTTTCGGCCGGCGCAAATCTTCGTTTGCCGAAGGTGTCCTCGACCCTCGAGGTGGCCGGCGAGGGTTATGTAAAGAGGTGTTCCCCGATGCCCTCAACCTCAATACGCAAAACCGAATATGATCCTGACAAGCGAGTCCTGTCTGTGTGGTTTGTGGCCAGCGGCAAACGGTATGAGTTTGAGGGCGTGCCGCCTGAAATCTTTGCCGAGTTCCGTTCCGCTTTTGCCAAGGGCCGCTATTTCAACGAACATATTCGCAATCGCTTCCGATATCGTCTGGCCGATAACAATTCTGGATGATCTGCTCGGAGCACCAGTTCGCCGGTTTGCGGCTTGGTTTTCGGCCATTTAAGGTGAGCGCAACCGACAGGCAGTAAGTTTTTCAGTCGTCATGATTGGCTTTCGCAAGGGCTTCGGCCTCATGGACTAGACTCGGCCAGGAACCATGGCCTCCTCGCTTGGACGACTCCAGCCGGGCGGGTCTGTTCTAAGTCATGCGAACCAATTTGGCCTGGCTCGGGCTTCCATGTTTCTCTTTAATCGGAGTCGCTAGCGCACCTCATCTCGAAGAGCCGTCGTCGTGCGCGCAACGGGCGTCCAGTCAGTAATCGCATCGGCATCGACGGTGATCAAACCGCCAGCCTTCAAGGTGACCTTTTGGGATTCTGCATCGATTCGACTGACCTTCCCTCTGAGCTCAAGTTCGTCGCCCGGTTCGGTCCTCTTTGGTGCTGGCATCGAATGGGGAAAGGCATAGGACGGAATGCTGACACTTGCTCGCGCACCATCTAGCATTCTAAGCACGGTCACGGTTATCGCAACTTCGTCGCCTATGCTGATGTCCGTAACTTTCCAAGCCATAAAGAGACTCTGGGGCGGAAATCCTAGTCGTCAAGGGACTGCTAATATTCCGTCGGTGAACTGCAACAAAAAGCTTATCCGCCCGTTTTCACACGCCAGGTCACACTGGCTACTCCAGACCTACTCCCGCCGGCTGAAGGTCGGCGGGTCTTTTGATAGCGCGGAGAAGCGATGCACGCGTTCCTTTCTCCAGTCCATGTGAGGTCCGATTTGCCAGGCTCGCGCCAACGGATCGAACACGTTGAAGGAGCCGCCGACGAACTCCTCAAATGGGCAAAACGTGGCCCCAGATGGCACAAGGCGATGACCCTTTGCAGTTCTGCTTTGGAGGGCGATCCCATTGATCCGCAGATAATACGAAAGGCCTTCGCGGCTGCAGCTAAGGAAGCACAGATGTTGCTCCCTTCCGATTAGGTCGCTTTGCCTGATATCGGCAGCTGCGTTTTGCACCTGCGGCGCGACGTCCCGCAAACCTGGCGGATCGTGCCTGCTGATCAGCCCGAATGCCGGTCAGCCCGCGTTGCGGGTCTCAACGTTTGGCCGGTTCACTTGCCGCAACGGCGGCGTGCGGTTGCGGAGTGTTTGGAACGTTTGAGCCGGCTGAAGCTTTCTTTCCCGAAGCAGCCTCTCCTCTTAGAGACGGTGGGCAAAAATGTCAGCAGCAGGATTCGTGTTGGTCTATTTTTTGGGCTTTTCGGTCGAGATTTTTTCGCAGGTATTGTCCCGCTGCTCACATGCCTTTTGATTTTCAATGTTGTGTTCAGGCACAACCCAAACCGCTAGCAGCGGATTGCTGCTGGCCGTCGCTTGTGTCGCTGAGTCAAACCGGATGCGCGGGGATCAGGACTGCGCCACCTTCGCTGCAGGACTTCCGGAGCGGCAGTAGGTTCCTCTACCCATGATATCGGATCGTTAATCCGACGATGCGACCATCGCCCCAGTCCTGCTGGTGACGACGCGAAACAGGGCGCCGGGAAATCAAGCCATACCGGCCAAGAGATCGATGAATAAATCGGCAAAGCCCTCGAAGCCTTCATGCACGGCGTCGCATTGTGGGTGTCTCGCCTCCTCTGATGGACAAGGCGATGCGGCTTGCTCCTGCTACCCCCTCGGCTCTACAGCTCACGCATTCACAGGAGCGACCGCATCGCGGGAAGAACGGGACCAAGGAGCGCCATTTGGTCCCGCGAAATCGTGGAACCACCGCGCTTCGAACAAGCTTCAATCGTTGTCGCCGTTCTAGGCAACCTCAGTGCCACATTCTCTCCCTGAGCCATTTGAGAAATCTGTTTTCAGCGATTGTCCGGCGGACTCTAGCGGCAGCCCATTGCCCTCTTATCGTGGTCCCGACATGGCAACTGCAGACGATGTCGTGCAATTCCCAGTCAGACAGTTCGAAGAAGCGCTTTGCTTCGCCATAGGTGTCATCCTTCAGGCCGACCGCACGCAGTACCGGATCCTCGAAGGCCACTGTGATTGGTGAGCCCTCACTGCGTGCTGCGTCGCGGGCTTGCCCCTTCAGATGCTCAGTGCCAGTCAGCGCTCCCAAGCGTCGCTCGGGATGTTCGTCTAGCAACTTTGCCCAGCGCTCGATGCGCTGTTGCCGGGTCATGATCGGGTATGTCGACAAGGGTTCCACTTCTGCGATTATCTGCAGTTGGCTTAGGGTTTGGTGTTTCATGATCGGCTCCTTTTGATCGAAGTCCCTTCTCACAAAAATTATCGCACCACGACGCGCCGACAAGGCCGGGTAGGGCCGCTTCTCGACGGACAATCGCGATTGCCAAATTTTGACGAGTATTGCGCATTGCTCCGCCGCTGCCGACGCTCGAACCGTACAGATCAGGGGTGATCGATCCCGCTAACCAGCCGAAGGCTTCCCTGTTGAACCTGATCGATGGCAAGGAGTAGTGAGGCTAGCGTCGGCGACACCTCGGGTTCGACCGTCAGCCCAAAGAGCTTCTGTACGGGACGACGATTGTCCTCTTTGCGTATCAACTCTCGAAGAGAGTCAGCGACGGTGTTGTGACCGGCCTTGTCGCGCTTTGTCATCACGCTATCCCCTAGTCCTTCCCCGTAATTCACTAGCCGAAAAAGGGTTCCATACTGGGTCAGAATATTTAGTAGAAATTTCTGAGCGAGGACCAGATACGTTCCTCAGTTCGACCAAATAGGCGCGAGCGGGACAATCGCCAGACGTCGAGCGGATGCCCCGGCCGTCCCCTCCCCAAGAGATTGCGGTCTCACGAAAGAGCCTTGAAAAACCTGGTCTTCGGCTCTGTCGTGCACCAGTTCCAAGTACAGCCAGGCGCTTGTGGTCATTGTACTAATGGCCGGGCCAAACTCACCCTGTAGCCGGCGTTTCTGGAACGGCGCCAACGACTGGAGGCGCTGTCCGGCATGCATGGACGCCAACCTGCTGAGAGCTCAGACTCCGCACCTTCACCGACATCGATCGCCTCGCGCAGCATCCGTTCGGCATGGACTGGCTATCGGGGCGTCTCTGTCATCGGGCAGTAGGGGGTTAATGCCCTGCAAACTCGTATGATCTATCTGTGAGTATCGGGACGATACCATTCACTTCGGCCGGTAACGTATCGGGCCGCACATCGTCGACCGAGAAGTTTACGACCGATGATGCGGCGCAGAAGGCAGCTCGACAGCCTTCGGCGCCGCCGACATCAGCTCCCGCCATTGATCGCGATGCGTTTCGCCTGCGACTGCGCTTTCGCCGTCTTTGGCAGCGTGACCGTCAGGACGCCGTTTTTGAAGCGAGCATCGGCCTTGTCTTCCTCGACTTCGTGGCCGAGCGGAACGCGGCGTTCGAAGCGGCCGTAGAAGCGCTCTGAGAACTGCCGATCCTTGTCCTCCGTCTCAGAACGCTTTTCGCCCTTCAGCGTGAGCACGCCGTCGTCGAGCAGGACTTCTATGTCCTTCTCCTCCATGCCGGGCACCTCGGCCGTGACGCGGATTTCCTTCTCGCCATCGGAGATCTCGACGCGGGGCCAGCGACCACCATTGGCGGAGAACCTACTCAGCGCCGGCAATCCTCCGTCGAAGCCACGGAAGACATCGTCGAAGAGGCGGTTCACCTCCCCGTGCAGCGACAGGAACGGATCGCGTTCGTCGTCCCCGAACGGGCTGGGAACCTGGCTGCGTTCCCGGCCAAAAGGAATGAGATCACGTACACTCATTTTGCGTCTCCTTTCGTCGTCTTTGTCATTCACCCTTTCGGGCAAAGCAGCGCCGGACGCTCTCGTCCGGCTGCGATGAGCCTTGATCCGGATCGCTTCAGGCAGCGTGCTTTTCAGCCGTCGCCCTCGCAGCGTTGGGCTCGATCCTGGGCTCAGCGTCGACGCTTCCGATCTCGATCCGGCGCGGCTTCATCTCTTCTGGAATCTCCCGCTGGAGATCGATCGTCAGCAAGCCGTTCGCAAGGCCGGCGCTTGTTACCTTGACATGGTCGGCCAATTCGAAGCGACGCTCGAACGGCCGCCCGGCAATGCCACGATGCAGATAGTCGCCATTATCCTCCCCGGCTTTTTCGCCGGCGACGACGAGCATGTTGGGTTCATGCACGATGCTCAATTCGTCCTGACTGAAGCCGGCCACTGCCATGGTGATGCGGTAAGAGTCCTCGCCGGTCCTGGCGATATCATAGGGCGGCCAATTGTCGATGCTTGGCGTCCGGCTCGCGTTCTCGAGCAGGTCGAAGACGCGGTCGAAGCCGATGCTCGACCGATAGAGCGGGGAAAAGTCGAATGCGGTTCTCATAGCCATATCCTCCATTGGGTGAGCAACATGGGGTACGAGGAGCGCCAAGGATGCAGCTCCCTGACCTTGCCGGCCCTTCGGGCGCCGGCGAAATCGATTTGGGAATTCGATCGCCGAGCGTCAAGAGGGTTTCCACACATGAATCGCGCTACCGGAACATCCTTCTTGTGATGCGCATTATCCTGCCACCGGCAGCGTCAGTGTCCGCTCTTCACCGATGCTTGCAGACCGACGACCAGGAGATCGATCATGCCTTTGACAAGGGAAGAAGTCATATTGGTTCTTGGGCCATCCGATGAAACGCTCGTTGCCGAGATCATAGCGACCGGCGCTTCTCTTGAGGAGCTGCGGGAGGCCTGGGCATGGCTCAATGAAGACGAGGCTCTCATGGGTGAAGGACGGCGTTTGCCCGGGACGCGCGTCGCGAGCCTGATCGATCTGCTGGATACAGAGGACGAAGAATGAAGTTGGACCTTGTCGGTGATCCCGACACTTGCCGGGTGTCTTGACACTCGGGAAAGCGAACCATCTCGATACTAGACCTGCGCCGATGGCGCCGGTTGCTTACTCGCAAAAAGACGACGAAACAAACGGTGGAGGTAATGGATGACGTCCGGTTCCCCGATCCTGTTATCCTCAAATTTCCACCGCATCGCGTACTGTCGCCAGCGAGGCGCTGGAATGCCTGGATCAGCAGTGGCCCCGAATGGGCGCGCGGGCGTAGCTGGCGCGCGGCCGAGCGCGCCTGCCGCTGGCATAACGCGCGCGACGCACGAAAGGCGTTTCCGAACGCTGCGGGGCGGGCCGGTCTGATTGCTGCGGAAGCGCGTGCCCGGCGCAAGTTCCGCTCGATGGGTTTGGTCGAGGGCTTGCGGTCCGAGGTGACAATCAGTGGATGGCGATCACGCCCTCGACGGCGCGCCATTCCGAGGGCTTGATCAGTCGATGGTGGGCGACACGCACGGAATGCAGCGCGCCTTCCAGTTCGCGCTCCCAATAGTCGAGAAAGCCCTTCAGCTCGGGAAACTCTGGCGCGAGATCGTATTCCTGCCAGACATAGAGCTGCAGCAGGCTCGGATGATCCGGTAGATGGTAATGGATTTCCGCCGTCGTCAGGTCATAACCATCCATCTGCAGGCGGAATTCCCTGCTGACCGCAGTGACCATAGGCTTCTCCTTCGGTTGCGATGTCACGCATCCAACCTGTCGAAGCCGTGCCCAAACTCGCCTTGATGCCGACGAGCGTGCACTGCTGTCAAGTCTGCACAACGCGTCCATGATTTGGTCGAAAGAGACTGGCCGTTCCGCCCCCGGTGGGCGGCGCAGCGCTGGAACGGATTTCACGGCGCAGGCATGGGAGGCCCAGGACGACAGAATGGCGCGCTTTTCGTGAAGGTCGAGCGTCTCGTCCTTCAGCACGTCATCCGGATGTTCAAAATGTTTTGCCTGCATCAGCAGGCGGTCAAGCGCGAGAGAGGGAATAATCGGCGAGACCTTCTGTCGGTTCATCGGTGGCCTCCGTCTGCAAAACACTCCGCGATGGGCTCAGATTTGGGCTGTCCGAGGGCAGCACCAGGCTTGGATAATTTTGTTGGATCGCCGCGAAATTTCAAGCAGGAAAATGCCGCGCGTGATCGAAATAGCCACACGATAACAGGCTGTTGGCACTCTCATGCCGTGAGTGCTAAAATTTTCGCGCCGACCTCTTGAAACCGGAGAACCACAAAACTAGGTCGATATGCGCGCTATGCCTGCTGAAGGATCGCCGCACCTTGCATGGGGCCGATATTGCCGGTCCCGTGCAAAGGAGCCTCAAAATCTGTTTGCCATGAGGAGAACGACATGGCGTTCCGTCCATTGCATGACCGTATCCTGGTCCGCCGCATCGAAGCCGAGGAAAAGACGGCCGGCGGCATCATCATACCCGACACTGCCAAGGAAAAGCCGCAGGAAGGCGAGGTCATCGCCGCCGGTCCTGGCGCGCGTGACGACAGCGGCCAGTTGCAGCCGCTCGACGTCAAGGTCGGCGACCGCATTCTGTTCGGCAAATGGTCCGGCAGCGAGATCAAGCTCGACGGCGACGACCTCGTCATCATGAAGGAAAGCGACGTGATGGGCGTGATCGAACAGACCGCCACGCTGAAGAAAGCGGCCTGACCAAATTCAGGTCCAAGCTAAACCAGTCAGTGAAGCTGCCTATTGAAGGAGTGAACCGATGGCTGCCAAGGAAGTGAAGTTCCATTCCGACGCGCGTGAGAAGATGCTGCGCGGCGTCGACATTCTGGCCAATGCGGTGAAGGTGACGCTCGGCCCCAAGGGCCGCAACGTCGTTATCGACAAGTCGTTCGGCGCGCCGCGCATCACCAAGGACGGCGTCACCGTCGCCAAGGAGATCGAGCTGGAGGACAAGTTCGAGAACATGGGCGCGCAAATGGTCCGCCAGGTCGCCTCCAAGACCAGCGACATCGCCGGCGACGGTACCACCACCGCCACGGTTCTCGCACAGGCGATCGTGCGCGAAGGCGCCAAGGCCGTGGCGTCGGGCATGAACCCGATGGATCTGAAGCGCGGTATCGACAAAGCGGTGGATGCGGTGGTCGCCGAGCTGAAAACCAATGCCCGCAAGATCACGAAGAACGACGAGATCGCCCAGGTCGGTACCATTTCGGCCAATGGAGACGCCGAGATAGGCCGCTTCCTCGCGGAGGCCATGCAGAAGGTCGGCAACGAAGGCGTCATCACCGTCGAGGAAGCCAAGACCGCAGAGACCGAACTTGAAGTCGTCGAAGGCATGCAGTTCGACCGCGGCTATCTCTCTCCCTACTTCATCACCAACCAGGACAAGATGCGGGTCGAACTGGAAGAGCCCTATGTGCTGATCCACGAGAAGAAGCTTTCCAACCTCCAGGCCCTGCTGCCGGTGCTGGAAGCGGTCGTGCAATCGTCCAAGCCACTGCTGATTATCGCCGACGACGTCGAAGGCGAGGCGCTCGCCACGCTCGTCGTCAACAGGCTGCGCGGCGGGCTCAAGGTCGCGGCCGTCAAAGCCCCTGGCTTCGGCGATCGACGCAAGGCCATGCTGGAGGACATCGCCATCCTGACCGGTGGTACGGCAATCTCGGAAGATCTGGGCATCAAGCTTGAGAACGTTACGCTAGAGATGCTTGGCCGCGCCAAGAAGGTTGTCGTCGAAAAGGAGAACACAACCATCGTCGACGGCGCCGGCCGCAAGGAGGAGATCCAGGGCCGCGTGGCCCAGATCAAGGCCCAGATCGAGGAGACCACCTCGGATTATGACCGCGAGAAGCTGCAGGAGCGGCTGGCCAAGCTCGCAGGCGGTGTTGCCGTCGTCCGCGTCGGCGGCTCGACCGAAGTTGAGGTCAAGGAGCGCAAGGATCGCGTGGACGATGCCATGCATGCCACCCGCGCAGCGGTCGAGGAAGGTATTCTGCCAGGCGGTGGCGTTGCGCTCTTGAGGGCAGTGCAGGCGCTTGACGGCGTCCAGGTGGACAATTCCGATCAGAGGTTTGGCGTCGACATCGTGCGCAAGGCAATCGAAGCGCCGGTTCGCCAGATCGCCGAGAACGCTGGTGCGGAAGGGTCGATCATCGTCGGCAAGCTGCGTGAGAAGGCGGAGTTCTCCTATGGCTGGAACGCACAGACCGGCGACTATGGCGATCTCTTCACCCAGGGCGTGATCGATCCGGCCAAGGTGGTTCGCACCGCACTACAGGACGCCGCTTCCATCGCCGGCCTGCTTATCACCACGGAGGCAATGGTGGCCGAAAAGCCGAAGAAGGAAGCGCCGGTTCCTGCCATGCCGGGCGGCGGCGGAATGGACTTCTGACAAAGCATGAACCAGGCGTGCCCGCCACTTCCGGCGGGCGCGGCCTATCGTTAGTTCAACCACGATTGGGTGTTGCAATGAATATGATGAGCAGCATCGCGCAGATCGCGTCGCCGACGCATTCGACAACCGACTTTGCCTATGAAACCGAATGCAAGGAGGTCCTGGCTCCTCAACTCCTGGGCCTTCTCGAAGCGGCCGAAGCCGCCGGCTGGAACCGCCGCAAGGCTGCCTACACTCTCATGTTCCTGGCTGCAAAACAGTTGTCCTCGACGTCCGACGCATCCGCGGGAGGATGAAACTGGAGGTGGGACCTCGCTGTCGGGCGAGGGTCCACTTTTGCGGAATGCTACCTCTGACGAGGTGCACGGAGCATCGCCGGTCGAGAGGAGGAAAACGAAATGATTGCGGGACGATTTCGCGAATGTCTAAAAATCCTGAGGTGGAAAGCGACCGACCTCGCCGAAGAGCTTGGCTATCCGGAAAGCGAAGTCGCCACCTGGCTTGACGGACGAGCGCGCGCTCCCCTTGGCGTAGCCGCATGGCTCGAGGCTCTCGTCAAGGCTTACAAAACGCTGCCCCGGCCACGCCAAAACGCACAAGTCCTGCAGCAAGAGGAAAAAGGAAGCAACGTTCCGGAGATCAGGCTGCCGGCGCCGATTGCTGCACGGTCGACGGCGCGGGGGAGCCCGGCATTTCCTTTATTTCGCAGCCGGACTGCCTTCGCTGACAAACCTGATGTTAGACACGTTGCAGTCGCCACGCTATCGAATGGAGGCTCAAGTCATGGATCACATGCGCTTTGAAGAACCTGTCACGATCCTGGTTGGAATGGGGTTCCCGGTGACAATCGAGAACGCGAGCGAGGCGTACGCACTGCTCCAGGATTGGCCAATGACTAGCCGGAACGGCGCTCATACCGTCGCCCTCAACGCGTGCCGGGCGGCGATTGCCGGCGAGGTCGATGCCGAGACCGTGCGCGCGACCCTCATCGCCTTCGCTCGACGCAACGACCTGCTGGTGCCGAACATGATCTCGGCGACCAGGAGCCCTTCGGCCGCTCGTGTCCTTCGGGCGGATTGATCTGGAAGGGTCTTTTGCCTCTGGGCTATACGCTTGCGCTCGGAGCCCGCTCTGAAGAAACATAGCTGTCGAACAGCGAACGCGCGACGTGCGGCACGTCGGGAACGGCGCTGCGATTTGACCACAGGAATGATTGATTTAGGAATGCAGATGATGACGGATACGGCGGCAACCCAAACCAAGGCATTTGAGGCGGACGTCTCGCGGCTTCTCCATATAATGGTTCACTCGGTCTACTCCGACCGGGACGTCTTCCTGCGCGAGTTGATTTCCAATGGCGCGGATGCCTGTGAGAAGCTCCGCTTCGAGGCGATCGCTCGTCCCGAATTGCTGGGCAACGATCCGAAGCCGCGCATCACCATTTCGACCGATCCGGACAAGAAGCAGATCGTCGTGGAAGACAATGGCATCGGCATGAGCCGCAACGACATGGCGGAGGCGCTGGGTACGATCGCGAGGTCTGGCACGCGCGCCTTCATGGAGCGCGTCGAGGCCGGCAAGGCGACAGAGGACACGCAGCTCATCGGCCAGTTCGGTATCGGCTTCTATTCCGCCTTCATGGTTGCCGACAGGGTCGACGTCTTCAGCCGTCAGGCAGGGAACGACGAGGCTTGGCGTTGGTCATCCGACGGCAAGGGCACTTACGAAATCGCACCCGCCCCGCTTGAAGCCGCTCCAAAGCGCGGCACGCGCGTCGTGCTTCATCTGATGGAGGACGCGGCCTCATATACAACGCCGTATCAGCTGGAAGGACTGGCAAAATCGCAGTCCGGTCACGTGCCGGTACCGATCACGTTTGTCGAGAAGCCGGGCGCGGAACCGCGCGCCATTGCCGATGGCACGGCCCTTTGGGTCCGACCGAAGAGCGAAATCAAGCCCGAAGACTACACGGACTTCTATCGCGGCATTGCCGGCCAGTATGACGAGCCGGCCTCGACGATTCATTTTCGTGCCGAAGGAAGGCAGGAATACAGCGTGCTTGCCTTCGTGCCGGGCTCGCGTCCGTTCGACCTCTTCGACCAGGACCGCAAGGATCGCATCAAGCTCTACGTGCGGCGCGTCTTCATCACCGACGACGCCGATCTTGTGCCGCGCTACCTGCGCTTCGTGCGCGGCTTGGTCGATTCCGCTGACTTGCCGCTCAACGTCTCGCGCGAGATGATCCAGGAAAGCCCGCTGCTCGCCTCGATCCGTAAGGGCGTGACAAACCGCGTCCTGGGCGACCTTGAGAAGCTCGCGGAGAACGATGCCGAGGCCTATGCGAAGATCTGGGAGAACTTTGGCGTCGTCCTCAAGGAAGGGCTCTACGAGGACCACGAGCGACGCGAGCAATTGCTGAAACTCGCCCGCTTCCACTCGACCACCTCGAGTGAAGGCTGGCACAGCCTCGTCGACTATGTCACTGCGATGAAGGAGGGGCAGAAGGCTATCTTCTTCATGGCCGGCGACGACCGAGCCCGGCTCGAAGCATCACCACAGCTCGAAGGTTTCAACGCGCGTGGCATCGAGGTGCTGCTCCTGACCGACCCGGTCGACAGCTTCTGGGTAACAATCGCACCGGAGTTCGAGGGCAAGCCGTTCAAGTCGGTGACGCAGGGCGCGGCTGACCTTTCCGATATTGCGTTGCTCGACAATGCCATGAAATCCGACCCCGAAGCGTCATCGGAAATCGCGACGTTCCTGGCCTTCGTCAAGACAGCACTCGGAGACACGGTTTCTGACGTGAAGGCCTCTGATCGATTGACGGAAAGCGCGGTCTGCCTGGTCGCTCCGGAGCATAGCCCCGACCGTCAGTTCGAACGGCTGCTCAACGCCGCCGGTCGCCTCGACAGAACCGCCAAGCCAGTCCTGGAAATCAATCCGCGGCATAAGCGCATCGCAGCCTTGGCGAAACTCGGCAAAGAGGAGCGCGCCTTCCAGGAGGATGTGGCGCATCTGCTCTATGACGAAGCCCGCGTACTTGACGGCGACAAGCCAGCGGACGCCAAGGCTTTTTCGGAAAGACTTGCGCGGATCATTGACCGGAGCTTCTCTCGAAACTGATGCTGGCCGGTTCTCCGGATCGTTTGGCTTCGGGGCGCCGTCGCTGAGGATTGCGCCGGGCGTATCTACTCATTTGGAGCGGCAAGTCCACACTGCCCGCCACCAGACTTTAGAGGAACAACAATGGACGATGCGGCGCACTGGTATTGATTTCCACGGCGTCGCATGTTCGGCAGCCGAAGAGCCTGACCAGATCTTGGTGCATGGAATTATGACCCGGGCCGAGACGGCCAATAAGCGCAACGTCGAGCTTTGTCGACTTGCCGAACGTGGGTGGCTCTGTTGACATGCATGGGTTTCTCGATCGGCAAGAGTTTCGACATAGCGAACTCCGTTGAAGGGGTCGCCGCAACAAGGACCCAACAAGGAGCACAGTCCTTCAGTGGACGGGCTCGCTCTTATGAGTCTTCCTATTTTCATTGGAGGACTTCACGACAGCGCTCGTTAAATAATCCACCAGCCGGCGAGTGCGCAAAAGCCAACCACAGCCGCGAGGATCAATACTCCTTACCGGCTCTGCCATCGTGGCGGAGGGTCCGGCATTAAGCGGTGGGGATTTGCTCGGTTGTTCATTGGGCGAAGAGGGTCAGATCACATCGGGTTCCGCTTATCCGTGACCAGACCTTAGTCCCAAACCGGCTCCGACCGAAGCCCAATCCCGGGAACGTTTGCTGTCCTCCAAAGTTCGATTGGACTGACGGGCGACGAATTCGTCCGGGCAGTTTTGCAAAGGAGTAAATCATGAAAATACGTCTTACGGGCGCCGCTGCCGCGTTATTGCTTTTCGCCGGCGCTGGCGCCGTTGCTGCTCAGGATGTGGTCATCACGCCCGAACAGGATACCGTCATCCATGAGTATGTGAAGAAGCAGCCCCTGGCATCGCTGAAGGTTCCCGGCGTGGAACTCAATGTCGGGACAGCACTCCCCGATACAGTCGAGCTTCATGAAGTTCCCAATGTCAAATACCGCTACGTCGTAATCGACAACCGGACGGTTCTTGTGGATCCGGGCACCCGCAAGATTGTCAAGGTTTACGACTGACCTATGGAATGTCCCCAACCCGCCGCCAGCCAGCGGCGGGTTGCGCATGCCAAGCTCCATCTATCAGGAGGAGATATGATGAACATTGAACTCGAAGCGTCGCATGCCCTCGTGGTCCGCCTGGCTGATCTGCAAACCAGAATGCGGAAAGCGCGGATAACGGCGGCCGAAATGAAAACCTTTCAAAAGGTCGCATCAATAATGGATGATGGTCACGGGCAGATCGATGGCGACGACCTGATCGCGGCATCGTTTCTCGTCGATCCCAATCAGCAGCAGACCTAAGGGAGCACGCCGACAAGCCTGAGCCGGCGTTCGTCGTGGCTGTACTGACCAAAGTCCAATCGAGCAGCGCAAAGGCCTGACGCATTCCACCTGCATTGAGCTAGAACCAGCGAGCAAAGTCCCTTCATCGTCGGTGGATCAGGTGCCCACCACCTCCTTGTGGCGGCACCTGATTGTCCAGGGGGAGCAGCTTCCAGGTCGGCGAGATCACAACGAACCTCCTCAATGCCACCTAAATAGCACACCTACTGGGAATTGCGGCTTCATGGCGCTTCCCAGTCGGTAGTTTCAATCGCGGTCTTGATCACGATCGTTGCAGATAGGTCGAGGGAACATTTTAGCTATATCGAATGTTCAACTCTTATGGATAGCCGAAACCTACTCTCAGCAGATCAATCAAGAGCAGCACGTGCCCTGCTGAACTGGTCGCGAGTGCGCCTTGCCGGAAAGGCCAATCTCAGCGAAATGACGATCAGCGATTTTGAGAACGGCTTTAGGAAACCGCGTCCCCCCAACATCGCGGCCATGCGCCAAGCGTTTGAGGACGCCGGAATTATCTTCACCATCGAAGGCGCTCCATCGCTAGCCCGCCCTGAAGGTGATAGGGGTCTCGCCACCGACAATAGAATGTGGCGCCGCCGGCAGAGAAAAGCATAAAGGCAAAGGCCCCTCGAACGCCGTGCATTAGCAGCCCCTTGACGAACCGAAGGGCAGCGCCAGAATCCTATGCATGGCGCGGGAAATCAATATTGGTGACAAGGTGGCGATCGTTGCCACTGTGGGCAAGCGCATCGAGGAGCGGGTGGCCCTGCATTTCCCCACCGCCACTTTCCCTTGTTCGATCATCGACCCCGAGGCCAAGCCAGGCGACAAGATCCGGTTCGAAGGCGAGGTCGTGCACGTCGATGACGATACAGGCCGTGTGACAGTGCAGGCGCTTGGCCGTATCACGGTCGATGCCAATTCTGTCCGGCTATTGAGGACGTTCCGAAGGCCAAAAGGCAGTAAGCCGCTGCGTGACAAGGTAGACTAACTGCCCGGCGCACCTATGGGTTTGAGCGATCCTTCGCCATAGCATTGAAAAGCAGCGTGCACGCCACAAGCGAAACGACCCCTCCTAACAGGTCGTCCCCGGTCAGGCCGAAAAAAATAGACCGTCTCAAACGCCAACGCTGCCATTGCTGTACCCACCATGTGGATTTGGTATCGCCAACATAGAACCGTTAGAGAACACTAATGTTCCACCTCTAGACTCTCGCCCGCAACGTCAGCATCCTGTCCTTTGGGAGGAGGGGCGCGTGGGCAAACGGCGCAAGTTCCGCAGGCTGTCCTGTGCGACCGCATCTCTTGACTGAACTTCGACAACCGCCCGCGATCTGCAATGGTCCATACGTGCCCAGACGCAACAGCGTTCGCGCGTATTGCCTTGTTTGGCCATGCTTCGCCATGCCTTTTGTGGAGATCGCAATGCCACCCTTTGTCGTCGCATAGCTCCTCGCCCCGGTTGAATGAATTGACGGGGCTGATGATCGCCGCGCCGACTTCATCAACGGGAGCGCGGTTTAGGTGGAGGTGTTCCGAAACGAAGGAAGCCCGTCACCGAAGGGTCACGACGGATGATCGAATGGGTATCTCGATCTGGGCCGTCAACGGCGTCTGGTGGAAGATGTTCCAGAGCGGTCCGCGGCTCAGGAATAACGGAAAGCGGGGCGCCCGAAACCAAAATGCTATCGCCGCGTTATGCAAGCCACCCCGCAAATGACAACCATGATCACGCGCCTAGATTGCTGGACGCCGACCCTTTGACCGACGGGGAAAACATTTGCCGAACTTGTTAGGGGTACTGAGCGCATGGCTATTTTGGTGGTTCTAGCAATGGGGGCGGTTGATGTTGGTGCCCGCTATCTACCTTGCACTGACCCACGGGAGATGAACCAAGCGCTGCCGCTTCGCTTGAGAGCGCATCTTCGCCTAATCCACCAGCAGGCTTATGCTTTGGCCGCTCGTGCCAAATGACTTGGCGCAGGTCGTGCATGTCGACCTGCTGACCGGAAATCGGACCGGTATAGAAGTTGTCATCCTCGTCGGCCGGCTCGCCACCGTGCCGCTTGCCAGGGATGGGTGGTTTAAGGTCATAGCACCGTCATCTCCGCCAAACATTCAATTCGTCTAAAATGTTCCGGAACTATTTTAGCGCAAGCTGATTGAATCGTGGCTTGTGAGTCCGGGGTATGCATGCATTTGAAGTTCGTCCCGCCTCGAATGACTGGGAATTCCAAACGCGCTGTCCGAGATCGGCTTTGGAAGCGCGTACAAGAGCACGCAGGGCCGCCGCCAAAGGGCCTGAAGCGGCCCGCGACGCAATGGGTTAAGCCGGGGCTGATCGGCCGTGTGTGGCACCTCCGCGGCGAGGAAGACCTCCGGCACGCTTCACTGCAGGATTTCAGGGTAGAATGAGCAAACGCGGGAGTGAATTTCTCTACCATTGGATATCGGACCACCTACCGGACGCTCCGATGGTCGACCCGGTTCTGATGGTGATTGAGATGGCTGTTGATGCAAAACGGGCGGCCGAAGCCCAAGGCATCCCAGGCCAGGAGATTGATGAAGAAATTGGCCAAATCTATCAGTTCATCATGCGGGACTTGCGCTGACCTTGCCAGGCGGTAGGCGAGGAATATAATTCTCCCGTTGCGGCGATCCCCCTCATACGGCTGCCATAGCCAGATCGAAACCTTCCAGGCAGGTATGCTGAAATCGAGCGCTTTCTGGCGGCGGCGGAAGCGCTGCACTTGAGCATCATCAAGCCCTTCAGATCGCCGCATTGCGACCACTATCGGCAAGACGCGTTTCTTGCATGGCGTGTTGTTGAAAGCCGTGCGGGGACAATCAACGCTCCCGCAGTGGCCGGTGTGATCCGTTGCCCCCACGGGAGCGTCCACTGCACCCCGCAAAGCCGTTTGTTTTCATTGTGTGACTTTCCGTCCCAACCGCCATACCATTTCCCTTGGTGGCTGCCGCGAAGGGACGACGAATATGGCTTTTACTGTCATCTGGTATGGACGACAGGGCATCGTCAACAAGGAAATATTCCACGCCGAGAAAGCGGCAAAGGATCATGCAATCTCCCTGTTTCAGACCCGGAAGGGCGACGATGGAATCGTGTCCGTTGAAATTCGCAAGGAAAACGGCACTGTCGTTTTTAGCCATGCGGAGAACTAGACGAAATTGCCCGCCGATGGCGCGATGTGGACAGGCGCAATCGCGACTGGAATCCGACGTTCGGTTCCGGGACTTAGAGACTTCAGTCTTAGTTGAGTTATTGCTAATATGCATTTAGCTTTGGCAATGCTGGGAGAGATCCCAAAACACTGACCCGCAATGGCCGGTGCGGCTACTTCACCCAAGCATCCCCTGGACCGACCATTTCCCGACGGGAGCATTAGACTGCGGAGCGGAGCTCAAATGGCCGGCGACAGGGACGATGCTATTCACGATCATCACGTCGAGTATTTCGCCTCGGAGAACGGTTTGTCTCCGGACCTGACTTGGGAGTTGATCCTAAAACACGGCAACAGCCGCAAGGCCGTGATCGAAGCTGCGCAGGGTTTGAAAGATGATGACAGGCAATACGGCCGACCAGCACCGCATGCGGAACGTTAGCTGTTTCGAATAGTTGAGTTCATGCTCGGATGTTGTCACTGGCATCCGGCGAAAGGCTGGTGGTTAAACTCATCAGCCGGCCCGCGTCTTGGTCCCTCCGTGGCGCGGGCTTTTATCGATCAGGCGAAGAGATGACCGACAAGCCGGCCACAAACCTACGTCGTGAGTGTGTCGAGGAGCCGCATTGGGTGCCGAAAATGCCGACGGCCGTCGATAGATGGAAGGAATAAGCGACATGCGGGAACCGAGTTCAGAGGCGGACGTTTTTTCCTCCAGGTCACGCGGTTTTGCGCGTTTTGAATGACCTAGACGGAGGAAACTGAAATGAACATCAAAATGCTCACGATGGGCGCGATGGCGCTCGCAATGATGACGGGCTCAGCGCTGGCTGCTGGTAACACATCCGCACTTGACGATCCGGCAAAGATGTCGCCGTTCTTCACCGATGCCGGCATGAAAACCTTGAGGTCGGAAGCGGATTTCAAGACCGCATGGATGGCCATGAAACCGGATGAAAAAAAGGCGGTGCTGAAAGACTGCGGCGACACCACGCTCAACAAGTCGCACGCGGACTTCTGCGCCATGGCGAAGAAAATGGGCGGCTGAAAATAACCTCCTGTGGCGCCGGAAACGAACCCTCTAAAGGCGTAGTTCCCAAGCCTGATCTGGGGCCCGTTGCTTTGGCACGGGCCTTTTTTCGCGAGGAACACAAACGGACCTCCCTGAGCGGGCCAGCTTGGCGCTCCCGTCCGTACCGCTTTCCTCGTCTCAAAGCCGTGTCAGCGCGAATTGACGAAGTCAGCCCGCCTTCGTGCAGTTCGTTCTTGGCTGCCTGTTTGCTTGCGGGATATGCCTGCTGTGGATTCGCGCATCTCGCTGATCTCGGACACGCGGTGCGACGCTCGCACCTCTAGATCGTCTTGAACGAGCGGCGCGCTATGCCCTTCCCCTGCACATCGGCCACAGGTCGGATTTGGTCGGGCCGACTGCCGAGAAGCGACCTCGAACGAAGCCACGAACCTTCGTGGAACCGCGCGCCAGATTCCAAGTTGCTATGTACCGGCGACAGACTGATCCGTGACCTGGATAGTGCAATACGTCGGCAGGCATCGCGTCGATAGGGTGAGACCAGATGAAAACCAGGCCGGCCACCATCAAACCGTACAGCGGACCGGTCGGCGGCTGGGGCTCAGCGAAATCCGTGGCCGCGATCATCGCAAGAGAGCACGTCCCTCTGAAGGCGCCAAAGCTGCTTTCGGTCCAGAATAAGCCTGAAGGATATATGTGCGTCAGTTGTGCCTGGGCAAAACCGGCGCAACCGCATCCGCTCGAATTCTGCGAAAACGGGGCAAAGGCGACGGCTTGGGAAATCACTTCCCGTCGGGCTGACCCCGCGTTCTTCCAAAAGCACACGCTAAGCGAGCTGGAGCTCTGGCCAGATCACGATCTGGAGGAACAGGGCCGGTTAACCCATCCCGTGCGCTGGGATGCGATTAGCGACAAGTATGTTCCGGTGGGGTGGGCGGAAGCTTTCGATGAGATCGGCAGGGAGCTGGGCGCGCTCGATCCTCGTCAGGTCGACCTTTACACCTCGGGCCGTGCATCCCTTGAGGCGAGCTACATGTACCAGTTGTTTGCCCGCATGTACGGCAGCAACAATTTACCCGACAGTTCCAACATGTGCCACGAAAGCTCGTCAGTGGCACTTCCGGAAAGTATCGGCGCCTCTGTCGGTACAGCTATTTTGTCGGACTTCGAAAACACCGACTGTATTTTCTACATCGCCCAAAACGTAGGAACGTCTTCCCCGCGCCTGCTACACGACCTCCAGGACGCGGTCGACCGCGGCGTGAAGATCGTCACCTTCAACTTGCTTCACGAACGGGGGCTGGAGCGTTTCGTCAATCCGCAGTCGCCGGTTCAGATGCTGACCGGCACAGAGACAAAGATCTCGACGGAATATTATCAGGTCAAAAATGGCGGCGATATCGCCGCCCTGTTCGGTGTCTGCAAGGCGCTCATCGAAGCCGACGACGCCCTCAAGGCATCGGGCACCAGCCGCGTAGCGGGAGAGGACGGCAAGCCGAAAGATCCCGATAATGCGGCAATGGTCGCATTCGCGGCCTCGATTGCCTCGGCCGACAAAAAGCATGTGCTCGACCATGATTTCATCAAGGAGCATACCGCCGGATACGAGGAGTTTGCTTTAGCTGCACGAGCTCACCAGTGGGATGAGCTGGAGCGGGTCTCCGGACTCAGCCGCGATCAGATGATGAAGGCGGCGGCCATCTACGCCAAATCCGATGCCGTGCTGATGGTCTACGGCATGGGTCTGACGCAACACCTCATGGGCGTCCAGAACGTCCATATGGTTTGCAACCTCGCGCTGTTGCGCGGCAATATCGGGAAGCCGGGAGCGAATATCTGCGCCGTCCGCGGCCATTCCAACGTTCAGGGACAGCGCACTGTCGGGATCACGGAAAAGCCGGGGCTGGCGCCGCTGGACAAATTGTCCGAGCTTTATGGATTTGAACCGCCCCGTTGGACCGGCCGCTCGACGGTCGAGACCTGCGATGCAATCATCAACGGCCAATCCCGGGCCTTTATCAGCCTTGGTGGTAACTTCCTGAAGGCGGTGCCAGAGACCACCGCTATGGAAGCGGGATGGCGCAAGCTGCGTCTGAACGTGCAGATCGCGACAAAGCTCAACCGCAGCCATGTCTTGCATGGCGAAATCGCCTATCTGCTGCCCTGCCTCGGCCGTATAGAGATCGACGAGCAGGCGACTGGCCCACAGGCCGTATCGATAGAAAGCTCCATTGCCCACTTCCATGGTTCTCGCGGAAAAACAAAACCCGCAAGTGCAACCCTTCTGTCGGAACCGGCGATCGTCGCCGGCATAGCCAAGGCGACGCTTGGGAAGACCAGGGTTCCATGGGATGCCTGGGTCGGCAACTATGCGGAAATCCGCGACGCCATAGAACGGACGTACCCGGAAACCTTCAAGGATTTCAACAAGCGGCTTTTCAAGCCTGGCGGGTTCGCCAGGCCGTTGCCGGCACGCGAGCGAAAATGGGTGACGCAAAGCGGGAAAGCGAATTTCATTACGCCAGGCAAGCTCTTTCCCGAATTTTCCACCTCGGGCAGAACCGACGTTCTGCACCTTGCGACGCTGCGATCGAACGATCAGTTCAACACCACGATCTACGGCTACAGCGACCGTTTTCGCGGCGTTGAAGGCACGCGCCGGATTGTGTTCATGAACGGGGAAGACATTGTCCGGCTAGGCTTCGCAGATGGCGAAATTGTTGATGTGACTACGGCCATCGACGACAATTTCGTCCGCAAGGTGACTGGCCTGAGGATCGTTTCCTACAACATCGCGAAGGGCTGCTGCGGGGCATATTTTCCCGAAACCAATCCGCTCTTTCCATTGGCGCATCACGACCCGAAGTCGAAGACGCCGTCATACAAGCTTTTGCCAGTCCGCCTTAGCCGATCGCACGCAACTCCAGATGGTTGACCCCATGGGGGCACAGAACCGCTTGACAGAAAGGACCATCGCAAATCCCGCGCCGGCGTTGGTAGCTGGCGCGCTTCTCCTCCTTGTTGGCGTTGGCGCTCTGCTCGGTTGGCTTCGGCAACCCAGAGAGCTTCGCCTCGATCCGCCGGCTGTTGCCGACCTCGACCAGTTCCGTCGCATGCCCAATGGCATCAGCGGAACACCGCCCGAGAGTTATTTTGCACTGGGCAAGCCGTATGAGACAGACGCTTACAATCTGAGCCAGGGCAAGCGTCTCTACACCTGGTTCGGTTGCGTGACATGTCATGGTGATGGTCGCGGCGGGACCGGGCCCAGCTTCCTCGACGGCTGGTGGCTCTATGGCCCGGAGATGGTTTCCATCGTCGCGTCCATCCGCGATGGCCGCCCGCATGGCATGCCTGCATTTCGCAGCCGGATGACAATCGAGCAGATCTGGCAGCTCGCAGGATATGTCCAGACAATCGGTTCCTATACGCCGAAGATCGCCGCGCCCAGTCGCAATGACAACGAACACGCCCGGCCGGCCGAGAATCGCGGCCCGGCGATAATCCTGTTTGACGAGGGACCAGTCGGCGCGCATCCAGACCAAGGACCGTCGCCTTGAGGGTGGCCAGCGCCCTTCTGATCAGTGCCGTCGCGTCGGGCTGCAGCGGCAATCAGTCAGCACTTGATCCGCACGGCGCTCCCGCGATTCATATGGAGCACCTGATCATCGGCATAGTCGCCATTTGCACGGTGATCTGGGTCGTGGTGATGGTCATGCTTGGCGTCGCGCTTCTACGGGGTCCCCGCGCCGCGGCCGATACCGCGAAGTCCGAGGCATGGCTGGCAATGACGGTGGTTGCCGCTGTCGCGGCCACGGTAGTCATCATAGCTGGCCTGACGATCGCAAGTTTCTATACCACCCGGGACATCGGCGTCCCGAAAAGCGACGCAATGACAATCACTGTGCGCGGACAACAATGGTGGTGGCAGGTCTTTTATGCCGGTGCCGACGCAACGCCCGGCTTTCAGACTGCCAATGAAATTCACATTCCCATCGGGACAGATGTTCATCTGCGGCTTGAAAGCGCCGATGTCATTCATTCGTTCTGGGTGCCCAGCCTTGCGGGAAAGCAGGATCTTGTTCCAGGTCGCTCCAACAGTATGCTGCTACGAGCCGAGAAGCCGGGCGTCTACCGGGGACAATGCGCCGAATTCTGCGGCCTGCAGCACAGCCACATGGCGATCATGGTCGTCGCCGAGGCGCCGGCGGACTATGACCGCTGGGCGGCGTCGCAGCGTGGTGATGCGACGATGCCGGCCGATCCGGATGCGGCCGCAGGACGAGCGGCCTTCCTGGCAAAGCCCTGTGCTGCCTGCCACACGATCCGCGGCACTGCCGCCAATGGCACGACCGGACCGGATCTTACCCATATTGGCAGCCGGCTGACGATCGCCGCCGGACTGGCGGAAACCACGCGCGGTTCGCTCGCCGCCTGGATTGCCGATCCTCAGACGCTCAAGCCCGGAAACAACATGCCTATGGTCGCGCTGACCAGCGCCGAGCTCCAGAATATCTCCGCCTATATGGAGAGCCTGAAATGACGGGCAGAGATAGCACCGACCCGCGAGACACCGGGTTCAACGATGGTGAACTCGATCAGCGCCTTGCGTCGGTCTGGTCGACACCGCCGGGCCTCTGGGGCGCGCTGTCGTCGGTCGACCATAAAATCATCGGCCGGCGCTACATCAGCACGGCCTTTGTCTTCCTGGCACTGGGCGGGTTGCTGGCCCTGCTGATGCGGCTGCAACTGGCGCAACCCGAAGCCCGCTTCATCGGGCCCGATCGTTACAACCAGATTTTTACCGTGCACGGCACAAACATGATGTTCCTTTTTGCCGTGCCTGTCATGCAGGCGATGGCCGTCTACCTCGTGCCCTTGATGGTGGGAACGCGAAACATCGCTTTCCCGCGCCTCAATGCGTTCTCCTACTGGATGTATCTCGCCGGCGGTTTGCTGTTGTGGATCGCCTTCGTGGTCGACACCGGACCGGATATCGGTTGGTTCGCCTACGTCCCGCTGTCGGGGCCTCAATATGCGGCGGGAAAGCGAGCCGA
This sequence comes from Mesorhizobium sp. M7D.F.Ca.US.004.03.1.1, assembly GCF_003998635.1. Classification (NCBI taxonomy): domain Bacteria; kingdom Pseudomonadati; phylum Pseudomonadota; class Alphaproteobacteria; order Hyphomicrobiales; family Phyllobacteriaceae; genus Mesorhizobium; species Mesorhizobium sp. M7D.F.Ca.US.004.03.1.1. The sequence goes on along the minus strand of NZ_RZQG01000001.1, from coordinate 31,888 downwards.
CGTCTGGGCGCAGATGATCACCTTCACAGAGGTTTCGGCGCTCGCCGTCGCCGTCGAGATCGTCGTGACCGTCTTCAAGCAACGCGCACCGGGGATGTCACTCGATCGGATCCCATTGTTCGTATGGTCGATGCTGGTCACGTCGTTTCTCGTCATCCTGGCAATGCCGGCGATCATGATCGCCAGCACGTCCCTTATACTCGACCGGCTGGTCGAAACGCATCTGTTCAATCCCGCTGAAGGCGGCGATGTGCTGCTGTGGCAGCATTTGTTCTGGTTCTTCGGACACCCCGAGGTTTACATCATCTTTCTACCAGCGGTGGGGATGGTGTCGACGATCGTCGCGACGTTCACGCGGCGCCCCGTGTTTGGCTATCTGGCCATGGTGATGGCCCTGATCGCTACGGGCGTTCTGGCGTTTGGACTTTGGGTCCATCATATGTTCGTCGCAGGCCTTCCCCGGCTTGGAGAGAGCTTCTTCACGGCCTCGAGCATGGCGATCGCGGTTCCGGCAGGACTGCAGATATTCTGCTGGCTGGCGACGATGTGGGCAGGCAAGCCGATCTTCAAGACGCCGTTCCTGTTCGTCATCGGCTTCATGGTCACGTTCGTCATTGGCGGCCTGACCGGCGTTATGGTGGCGTCCGTGCCGTTCGACACACAAGTCCACGACACCTATTTCGTCGTCGCTCACTTCCACTATGTCCTTGTCGGCGGCGCGGTTTTTCCTTTGCTCGGCGCGATCTACTACTGGTTCCCTAAGCTCACGGGACGGATGATGAGCGAGACAGTCGGCCGTTGGGTGTTCGGCCTCATCTTTGCCGGCTTCAACCTGACTTTTTTCCCCATGCATATTCTCGGTCTGCGCGGCATGCCGCGTCGCGTCTACACATACCAGCCCGAGATGCCATGGTCGGCGCTGAACCTGTTCATCAGCCTCAGCGCGAGCATCCTCGCCCTCGGTTTCCTGCTGTTTTTCATCGACGTGATACGCAGTGCCAGGTCAGGCGCCGCCGCGTCGTCCAACCCGTGGGGGGCCTCGACACTTGAATGGGCGACCTCGTCGCCGCCGCCACCGTACAATTTCGCCCGCCTGCCGGTGATCGGCAGCCTTGAAGCCTTGTCAGACCAATCAACTGCCCTTCCCGTTGCGACGGGCCTGCGCGTCGACCGTCGAGAACTGTTGGTCAGCAGTGTGGTCGAAGCGATTCCGGAAGCGCGAGAATCGTCGGCCGGAGATTCGATCTGGCCGCTATGGGCAGCGCTTGCCACCACCGCGACGCTGATCTGGTCGATATTCACGCCGTGGGCAGTTGTCTGGGGTTCGATACCAGTGGCGATCGCACTCATCGGCTGGTTCTGGCCAAAGGGCGTGCCGGAGGATGAGTCATGAAAGATAGCGCCACGCTCGACCTGACAGACCTTCCCTCTCACGGCCTTGGCACCGCGAGCGTGTCCTGGTGGGGAACGCTTGCCTTCATGCTCATTGAAGGTACGGGCTTTGCGCTTTCGATCGTTGTCTACCTCTATCTCATGAGCTTGGCACCACATTGGCCTCTGGATGCCGCACCGCCTGATCTGCTCGCCGGGACGATCCTGACAGCTCTCTTGATAGCAAGCCTTGTTCCCAACATTTTCCTCGCCCGCTGGGCACGTAGCCAAGATTTGCTGAAGGTCCGTATCGGCCTCGTCCTCATGTCCCTGCTCGGCATGGCGCCGCTGATCCTGCGGGTCTTCGAGTTTCCGGCAATGCATATCAAGTGGGACCAAAACGCCTACGGCTCGATCGTGTGGGTCATGCTCGGCCTGCACACGACGCATATTCTGACCGATCTGGTCGAGACGTTGGTGCTGACTTGCCTGATGTTTTCACGGCACGGCGACAACGCGCGGCGGTACGGAGATGTCAGCGACAACACGATGTACTGGAACTTTGTGGTGGCGACGTGGTTGCCGATGTATGCCTGCCTCTATTGGGTTCCAAGGCTATGACGAACATTTGGCTTCGATACACAGCCCTCATCCTGCCGCTCCTCGCCTGGGCGCTCAGCACCCAGTTCGGTCAGATCGCGCCCTACATCGATTGCCAACGGAATGGCCAGTGGACAGCCGTCTCTTGCGGCATCCTGCTCCTCGTTTCGGTTGCTGGCGTCGTAATATCACGACTGCTTTCAACGGGAACGGCCAAGTCCGAACGGTTCATTGCCGATGCGGGCTTTCTGGTCGCGCTGGCGTTTGTTTTTGCGCTGTCATTGCAGGGGGCGGCCACGGTGCTGCTGGACCCATGCCAACGCTGATCTGCACACTGACCTCGTTTTTGATAGCTGCCCCGGCGATGGCACACGGCGAAGATGCACATCCTGCGGGCTATCCCTGGACCTTTGATCCGTGGATCGTAGCACCCTTTGCCATCCTTGTTGCCCTCTATGGCGTAGGCGTCATAAGGCTGGCATCGCGAAGCAGAAGGCCAGGCAGCATGCTCTTCCGCGCCTTGCTGTACTGCTGTGGCATGCTGACATTGGGTTGCGCGCTGCTCTCGCCGCTTCACTGGCTAGGCGAGCACCTTTTTACCTTTCATATGATCGAGCACGAGATCGTCATGGTTGTGTCGGCGCCCCTGATCGTGCTGGCGCGCCCGGCTGGCATCCTGCTCTGGGCGCTACCGGGGAAATCCCGGCGCATCGCGGGGTCGCTGATGCGTTCGCCCATGATAGGCGGGCCATGGAAAAGGTGTACGAGCGCCACCAATGCAACCATCATTCATGGCTTGGCCATCTGGGCCTGGCACGCGCCGGCGTTGTTTGACGCGGCCGTGACCAACACGGCTCTGCATCGCCTCCAGCATCTCAGCTTCTTTGCGACAGCGATATTGTTCTGGTGGGCAATTGTTTGGCGAAGCGGTTATGGCACCTCAGCCTGGCATCTGTTCGCGACCATGATCCACAGCAGCGTTCTGGGTGCTTTGATGGCGCTGGCTCCACGCGTGCTCTACGTGGCTCAGACCCAGACCGCTATGGGCTGGGGGTTGACGCCGCTGGAAGACCAGCAGATGGCCGGGATCATCATGTGGGTGCCTGCCGGCACGATCTATGCGGCGGCGGCGATGACGATGCTGGCGCTCTGGATCCACGGCGCGAGTGAAGGAAGGGCGCAAAATGCCTGAGCCGCTCGCGCCCGCCATTGGCCTTGCCGTAATTGGTATTGTCCTCGCTGCGGCATCAGCCGCCTTCGTCGCGGCCAACGTCGCGGGCGACAACCACACCCAAGCAGCGGTGGCCAAAACGATCACCGGCGGCGATCCCGGTCGGGCTCCAGCAATTTTCCGCCGGTACGGCTGCTCCGGTTGCCACGCCATTCCCGGCATACCGGGAGCTGACGGCCAGACCGGTGCGCCGCTGGCCGGGTTGTCAAAGCGTGTGTACATAGCGGGCGTGCTGGAAAACAATTCCGACAACCTTGTCACATGGATTGTTTCGCCCCGGAGTTTTTCCCCACAGACGGCGATGCCGGCGACCGGCATTTCGCGAGAGGAAGCCAAAGACCTTGCCGCGTATCTGTACGCCCAGTAGATTCCTGATATTGGCTTTCGCAATCCCGGGCGAAACATCGCTTCAAGGGCGCGGGGTGGCTATGGGTGGCAGACCTTTGACGTAGCGCGCAATCGCCTGGCGATCACTGTCAGGCAGCATTGCCGTATTTGTCACCACATCGGACATCGACGATCCGACACGACCGTGGTTGGGCGTCTCTCCCGTTTTGAGCATCCTGGCGATGTCATTCTCGGTCCATCCGCGCAGCCTGTCCTGGGTAATATTCGGCACAAATCCCGTGCCTTGGGGATCGATGCCACCGGCAAAACGAGTGCCGGGTTTGATGGCGCCAAAGGCGTTGCGGGTCGAATGGCACTCGGCGCAGTGTGAAATGGTCTCGACGAGGTAAGCGCCACGATCATGCACAGGATCTCCATCGAAGCGGGCTGCGGTTGATCGTTGCCGAAAAAACAGCAGTTTCCAAATCCCGACAGACCGTCGGATGCTGAACAGCAGTGCAGGATCGGGCGGCGGTACACGGCCAGACACCTTCGGAAGTGTCTTGAGATACGCGTAAAGATCCTTCACGTCGTCGGGCTTTATGCTGGTAAAGCTCGTGTAGGGAAAAGCGGGATAGTAATGATCACGCTTGGGCGACACGCCGCCGATCAAGGCGTTCGCCAGGTCAGTGACAGTCCATCCGCCGATACCATCCACCGCATCGGGGGAAATGTTGGGGGGCCGAAAGGTCCCGAATGGTGAAGCGATCGCCATGCCGCCGCCAAGCCTCAGGCGGTCGGGCTGTCCCGGTGTTGCGTGACAGGAAGCACAATCGCCTGCAGCGAAGACGAGCTTGCCGTGCGCGACATTGCCCGGGCCTTCAAATTGCCGATCCTGTTCCCCAAACGGGGGCCTCGCCGCTGTCATGTACCACAAGACCGCGCAAACGGCGCCCGCACACAGGAAAACCGCAAGAGCAAATCTCAACACGGTGCTCCACCTGGCGATCCCCAGGCCCTTGGACGATTTCGCTCCGCGCTTGCTTTCAAATCCACCCTTCATCTGAGAAAGCTGCTCAAGGGTGCATCGCAACCGCGGTCTGACTGGATCCGAGATATCGATCTTGTCCCAGGGAATGCGGTACAGGCAGTCGCGGTGGCGCAGGTGAAAGAAATCGAGAACCGCGGTGCCGAGCGCCAAGGCGGAGAGGCGCTCGAAAGCAGCGAAAATGCCGACGTGGAATTCGGTGACAACCATATCGTCACCGTCCTGTTCTGCTCGTATCTCTTCAATGTGACCGACGCTTTTGCCGCGTAGCGAGAGCACCCGTCGTCCGGCAAGATGTTCAAGATTGACTGTGTCCATGTCAGGCTCCCGGAATGCGGCCTATGACGCGGTCGCGCAGCCAGTCTTGCCAATCGAAGATCCCTGTCCGGCGCACGTCAACGTCAACCTCGACGTCGACGCCGATATTGCGCACCTTGTTCCACGCTATCCGGTGCGGTTCGGCATGACGTTCGCCTCCAAACCTTGCCGCAAGCCATGCCATCAAGCGTCCCGGCCGCGAACCAAGACGCCGCGCCAGCGTGATCGAGCCGAGCTCGACCGCGACGACCCTTGGCGGCTTGCCTTGCCTCAACTCGGCCACCAATCCGTCCACCTTGCCGATCTTGACCTGCTTGCGGTCAAGCACCTGCTTGTCCAGGAGATCGCGCAGCAAATCCATCACGAACCTCCCAGTATCTGCAAGGGAATGCTCACCACGGCAAGGACGAAGCCAAGCGCGACGATAAGGATCACCGCGGCGTTCGAAATCATGCCATTGCCGTGCTCACCGACATAGCGCTCATCGTTGAGCAGAATGAGGAACGGGACCACCGTCAGAGGCAGGCTGGCGGCCGTCACGGCCATGGAGAAGATTGTAAGCCTCAGCGGGTCGAGGCCGAGTGCGATCGGGATGGCCGTCAGCAGCAATGATAGCGTATAGACACCGCAGAAGGCGGGATCATTGCGGGGTTTCAAATCCTCGCCCCACGTCCATCCAAAGCCCTGTGCGACGAGATATGCCTGCTGAAGGCCGATTTCTAGGGTCGCGCCGAAGCAGGCTATAGCAAGCGAAGCGACAAGCAGAACAAAGCCCCAGAAACCGAATATCGGGATCAGCATCAGGGGCAGTTGGTGATAGTCATTGACCTGATTAATGCCGTGCGCGCCGAGCACAAGTGCGGCGACGATCAACACGCCGAGCGAGATGGTGCCGCCGAAACTCATGCCAAGACCCGCAATGGCGCGATTGGTGCCGAGATAGGTCTTGTCCCAGTGGTCCTCGACAGCGCCCGAGGAATAAAACATGAAAAGGTAGGGCGATATCGATGCCCCCAGAATGCTGACGGCCATAAACCAGTAGCTTGCCGCGTCATGCCCCGGCAGGCTGGGCACCGCGCCTGCAGCCACCTGTCGCCAATCCGGCTCAACCATCACCGCGCCGACCACGAAGCAAAGCGTGACGAGACCGAGGATCGCCACCCCCTTCTCGATAAAACCGAAGGTGCCATTCCATAGAAACAGCCACGCCAGAAACGCCACCGGGAGGGCCCACCATTGAAAGCCTATCCCTGTCGCAAGTTCGGCCGCGATGGAAACGCCGCCGATCTCTGCCGACATCACCATGAAATTGACCAGCAAGGTGGCCAACAACGGCCACAGGAAGGCATTGAAGCCGAACCTCTCGCGGATCCCGTCGGCGATCGTGTGGCCGCTGACGGCAGCGAACCGGCCAGCCATCTCGACCAGGAAGATGATGCAGATTGTGCCAAGGAGGATCGCCCAGATCAGCTGGAAGCCGAAAGTCGCCCCGGCTTGCGCGGCTGTGGCCATCGATCCGACCTCGAGGAAGCCGCCGACGCTGGTAACGATGCCAAGAGAGATTTCAAGCAGCTTCTTCATGATCTCGGCGCGACATATCTGGCATTGAGGGCGGCGAGGTCCTTCGCGGCCGTCCCAAGGTCCTGCCGCGCCTGGCTCACCTGCCGCGGGTTGCCCGCCTCCACCCCGGCCTGGGCCCGCCTTGCCGCCGCCGACAGCCGGCCGATCACGGTCATGATACCGCGCGCTTCGGAGGATTGAGGTGAATTGTCAGACTGCATCTGCCGACCGGCGGCGGCAAGCGTCTCGGCTGTTGATTGCAGTGTGGCCGATGCATAAAATGAAGGGGCATCCCCGGCGGCCCAAGCGTCCAAGACCATGGCTGCCGTCTGCGAAGCCGACGCCGCGATTTTTGATTGCTGGGCGACGCGTTCGGAAGAAGAACAGGCGGCCAAAGCGACCATGGTCGACAAAAGACAGGAGCGCCAAAGCCGATCGGCAACGTCTTTGACTAGGCTTCGCTGCATGGCCGCGCAACCATGATACAGCCGGTCTGTGTGTCAGGTGCCAACATCAGGGATTCCGGAGTGTGGATTTCGGCCTGCTGGGAAAACGGATCACATCACCGGGCGACCCCCGATCTATGATCCGAGGAGGATTGTGATCGCCCTGCGCGCTACGGGGTGGTCCACTTGGGTGCAACTCGACAACGGTTGATGCCGACAGAGCAGCCCGTTGTCTGAAAAGGCGCACAAGTTCGGGGTGCAGTCCGTCACTTCGACGCGAGGCCAAGTCGTGAAGAAACAACAACTCCATTGCGTGTTCCTTTCCACGCTGGCGACGGGCTGGTCTCGCAATCGAGGTCAGCTTGAATCCGGCCTGTTGGCATCCCTTCTTCTGATCTGAGTAAAGCTGCTGCGATCGGAAGGTTCCGCCCGCGCTCACAAATTCGTCTGCGGGACCGTTTGCATGACGCTTGTTGGTAGAGCAGGCAACGTTCCTGAAAGGCTCGGCGCTTCGGCGACAGGTCCTTGCGACCTTCTTGCGCCGGGTGTCATTCGCTTGCGCCATTGCCGCATCCTCCGCCAGTCCCTCGTTGGTCGGAAATCCAGAAGGCTCAATTCTCGCCCTTTCGAAGAAGCCGGGCCTCGCGCATAATCGACGCCCTGTCCACCCCGACCAATGAAACGATCTCACGGATTTGGCTCTCGGTCACGCCGCACTCGCGCGCCAACGCCCGCACGGCTTGCGAGGTTATGACCGGCCGTCTGGCTTGTTCGTCAGTCATTGCTCATTCCTTTCGTTCGAAGGGAACGCTCCAGCTCATCGTGCAGCTGCTGGATGAATCTCTCCTATGGCTTGACGCTGGTCTCCCGCGCCCACAGCCGAAGTTTCCGGCAGGCCTCCATGTACGTTCCGGCAGCGTCCCCATCTGTCAAAGGAATGAGGCCTTCATCGGCTGCCGGATCGACGGCCGCCTTCTCCAGGAGAGGAACCGCCGCCGGCGTAAATCCGATGAACTTGCAGTGGGCAAAGGCATCCGCCACGAAATCCCGGGCTGCCACCTCTCGCGCAAGCAATTCCGCACCTTCTTCGGTGAGCAGCAGAGCCACGGCGTCAAACAGCACGGAAGGGCCGCCGTCGATCATATGCTCCGCAATTATCTTGGTGCCGTCATCAGCCTGCACACCGCCCACCTTCAGGGCAATGACCTCCATTGTCGCCCCTTCAATTTCGATCGCCGCCTGCAGCGCTTTGAACAGAGCCGCGTCGGCCCCGTTGCTGATCAGTACGCCGACCTTGCGGCCCTCGAAGCTATGAGGGCCATTCTCGATGATGCTCAAGGCCGGCGACGGCTCCAGATCCCTTCTCGGTGCCACGGCCGCATCCGCCGCCTTCGGCAAATCGGTGATTCCGAGCTTGTCGGCGACTGTCGAGGCCAAAACTTCGTCGATGTTCAATAGGTGCGCGATCATACGCTCCCGGATAGCCGGGCTTTCGACCTTGCTAAGCTCAAACGTCAGGGCTTGGGCGATGTGGCGCTGCTCAGGAGGCGTCTGACTGTTGAAGAACTGGCCGGCCTGGCTGTAGTGGTCAGCGAAGCTCTCTGGGCGCAGCCTTACCTTTTGTCCCGCCTCGCCGTCAGCGAAGGACCGGAAACCACGCTCGGACGATTCGCGCGGTCCCACTCCAAACGAGTTGGGTTGGTAATTCGCGCGTCCGACTGGATTGCGCATCGCCATATGACCATCCTGCTGAAAATGATGGAACGGGCATTTCGGCGCATTGATCGGCAGATGGGTGAAATTGGGACTGCCAAGGCGTTTCAGCTGGGTGTCGAGATAGGAAAAGTTGCGGCCCTGCAGGAGCGGGTCATTGCTGAAATCGATGCCCGGCGGGACGTTCTGAGTCATGAACGCCACCTGTTCGGTCTCGGCGAAAAAGTTATCCGGCATGCGGTCGAGGACCAGCCGGCCAACGGGTATCGGCGGCAGGACCTCTTCGGGGATGATCTTGGTGGGGTCGAGAATGTCGAAATCGAAGCTGTCGGCGAATTCCTGGTCGAACAGTTGCAGGCAGAGCTCCCATTGCGGGAATTGGCCGGCTTGAATGGCGTTCCAGAGATCTCTGCGGTGAAAGTCCGGATCGGCGCCATTGATCTTGACCGCCTCATTCCAGACGACCGATTGCATGCCGAGCTTGGGCTTCCAGATGAATTTCACGAATGTGGACTCGTCGGCCGCGTTGACCAGCCGGAAGGTATGGACTCCGAAACCCTGCATGAAACGGAACGACCGCGGAATCGCCCGATCAGACATCACCCACATGATCATGTGCATGGATTCAGGCGTCAGGCTGATGAAATCCCAAAAGGTGTCGTGCGCTGACTGGGCCTGTGGAAACTCCCGATCGGGCTCCGGCTTTACCGCATGGATCACGTCGGGAAACTTGATGGCATCCTGGATGAAGAACACCGGAATATTGTTCCCGACAATGTCCCAGTTGCCCTCCTTGGTATACAGCTTCACCGCGAAACCGCGTACGTCGCGAGCCAGGTCGAACGAGCCCTTGCTGCCCGCCACCGTCGAGAAGCGAACGAACGCCGGCGTCTTTTCACCAGCACGTTGGAAAATGTCGGCACGGGTGTACTTGGCGAGGGAGTCGTAAGTCTCGAAAAAGCCGTGGGCGCCGTAGCCCCGGGCGTGCACGACCCGCTCGGGAATGCGCTCGTGGTCGAAATGGAAGATCTTTTCGCGAAAGTGAAAATCCTCGAGGAGTGCCGGTCCGCGCGCCCCGATTTTCAAGGTATTCTGATCGTCGGCGACCGGGCTTCCCTGCGCCGTCGTCAAAACGTCTGTTTTACCTTCCGCCAGTTGGTGCAGCTCTCCGCCTTGCCCTCGGACAAGGGTTTGGTCGTGGATCGTCGCGGCATTTGGATTGGTAGCTGCTTTACGCGCCATGCGGTCCTCCTTGGGTTTGCACTGCGGTGATCTGCTGAGCAACCTGCGGTGGGGCTACAGGTTCCATGGAACCAAGAAGCAATTTCGTCGACTAGGCGCATGGAGGAAGTCGACCAGGTGCGTGCGACGAACGCGAAAACCCGGGGAGCCACCAAGTCACAGATCAAAGCGATGCGGTCCGGCCGGCGGATTTGCACCATCTTCAGATACGCCTGCGTTGGCGGCGGGCAGAGGGAAGGGACGCACGGGTTACACTTTTGGCCCGCTGCCCTTGGTGGCGGACTCTTGGAATGCTTCATCCAGTTGCAAATGATCGGTTTGCCCACTTCCGCGAAGAACGCGGCTTTGCCGGGCTAGTGGGGTCTGTTGGGTGCGTGTTGCCTGATGGTTCGACTTATCACCTCTCATACGCTGCGCAGCTTCAATCACGGCCTTGCGGCCATTGCCGTATTTTAGGATCAAGTCCCACACCAGGTCCGGGGTTAGGCCGTTCTCTCGGGCGAAATTTTCGACCTGATGGTCGTGAATAGCATCATGGCTGCACTTATCGCCGGCCAATTGAACCTCCGTCCGGTCCGGCCTGCGTTGAGCTGCATGGGCCACGTTTGACAGCCTAAAAGGCCGGTGGCTTTCAAAACAATTTGGAGATTGTGGTACCGACGCACACATTCGAATTAGGTCAAGTGCGATCGAGCTAACACTTTCGCCCGGTTCCTGACGGTATCGAGCTTTTCAGTGGGAACGGTTTAACGGCCGTCATGGTACGATTGGAGTAGGATTCGCAAGCATGGTGCCGACATCCAAAGACTCCGCCCTGTGGATGATTGGTGGACTTGAGATTTAGCAACGATCCTCAAGAAACCGGTCGGACCGAAGTTCCCTTGCGCAATTCTTGAGAGCGCCCGTGCCCGCGTGTGCCGAAGCAGGAACGTCTCGAAAAAACCCACCGCTGTGGAGCTGCAAGCAGGTTGCTGCACACGAGGTTTTTGCTCGCTCTGTCCGACGGCATTGTGGGGCGTCACGATCTCTCTGATCCAGGGCGATGCCAGGGAACCTGAATCGCTGTTCCAAGTTCTTGAAGATGGCAATTACTCATCGCAACGATGCTCCCCTCAATTGAAGCAATGATTTCCCGTAGCGCGGCATTTCGCAAGCAAAGAGGTGACTGACGTGCGGTCTTCCGGTCTCCTGGCTCAGCCGGCAAGGGCGAAAACTCGCGAGTCCGGGCGTTTGCGCAGGGGGGTCATCTACGGCGCAATTGCTGTCATCGCCAGCTTGCTCACGTTGCTAGCCATAAATCTCGTCCCCGAGCCGCGCGTTTTACGATCGATCGTACCTCACCGCTTTGACTCCTCGGATCCCCAATTTGCCAAGACCATGGGCAGTTTCTCGCAAGGGCAGATGTTCGGTTCGAACGCGGTGCAAACTTTGGTCAACGGAGACGAGATTTTTCCTTCTATGCTGCAGGCGATTAGAGCGGCTCATACAACCATCGATATGGAAACGTACATCTACTGGTCAGGTGCTGTCGGCTATGAGTTCGCGACTTCCCTGGCGGCCAAAGCGAGAGATGGCGTGGAGGTCCGCGTTCTGGTCGACTGGGTCGGCAGCCTTCCGTTCGATGAGGACCTGATCCAGATCATGACAAGAGCTGGGGTCACGTTCGAGCGATATCGACCCATCCACTGGTATACGCTTGACCGGTTCAACAATCGGACCCACCGCAAGCTGCTGATCGTGGATGGACACGTCGCATTCACCGGGGGTGTCGGCATTGCCGACAACTGGCGCGGAAACGCCCGCAACCCGGATGAATGGCGCGACACGCACTATCGAATTGAAGGAACGGCAGTGTCAGCCTTCCAAGCAGCGTTCGCGCAAAACTGGCTAGAGACCACAGGGGAGACTTTGCAGGGTGAAAAGTTCTATCCTGAACCCGAACCAGCAGGAGAGCTGGATGCGCAGCTGATCCTATCTTCGCAGCCGAATGGCTCGGAGGACATGGAGCTGATGATGTTGACAGCCATGGCTGCTGCCAAAGAGCATTTGCGCATCGGGATGGCATACTTCGTGCCGGACGACGTCGCACTCCAGCAGATCTTGGACTCTAGGAAACGCGGCGTATCTGTTGATGTCATCGTGCCCAATTCGCTGACGGACGTGCCGCTGACTCGAAAGAGCTCGCGCTACTTCTGGGGTTCATTGCTCCAGGCCGGCGTTCGGATATTTGAGTTTCAGCCCACCATGTACCATCCCAAACTCTTGATCGTTGACGATGTCTGGTCGAGCTTTGGCTCAGCCAATTTGGACGAACGCTCCCTACGTCTGAACGACGAAGCCACGCTGAATGTTTACGGCAAGGATTTCGCAAAGACGCAAATCGACTTGTTCAACCAGGATCTGCAGCGATCCAGGCAGATCAGTCTGGAAGAATGGCAGGCCCGTCCGTTGCGCGAGAAGGTCGCGGACTGGTTTGCCAGCCAGCTGAGGTGGCAGCTTTAACCGGGCGCTTGCGCGGGTGCGCACGCTAGGTGATCTCGCAATAGAAATCGCAGATTAGATCGGCGACTTTTACAGCTTCGAAATCAGTCATGTGCGCCGCGTTCTCGGTAGCGACCGTCTCCAAGTCATCCTGATCAACCGCCAGAAGGTCCAGCAATTTTGCAAATTTGATTTTGAGTTCACGGTCACCGTCGAATTCATCGATCGTGACGTTCAGAATGTTCACGTTCGCCTCAATCAGCCTCGCTTGAATGCTATCCTCGGAGGCTGCCAGCGCCCGGATTGCACCGAAGAAGTGTTCACGGGCATTGGTATAATTGTCGTCCATTTTGGTACCTCTATGGGCAAAAGCGCGCCCTGGACGCGGGTGCGAACGGCGACGTACGCCTTTCACAGGGCAGGTGTCAACGACCCGTCTATGCACGCGTGTCATACAGGAAATGAAGCGGGACTTTACGATCCTACACGGGAAGCAGTTGCCGTAGGTGCAGTAAAGCTTGTGGTGCACTGCAATCAGTAACATCTATTCATAAATTTGGCACGTTTGTTGCTTATAACGAATTTAGGGATGGCGGGGGCCGAAGTAATGTATCGAAATGATGAAGAACTGTGCAATTGGGCGAGCACACGGGGCATCGCGATCTACCAGCGCTCAAAGACTGTATGGATCGCGTCAGGTGGGTACAGGGGCCATGATTTTGAAGTTAAGGCACGTTCTCCATCGATTGCGCTCGCATTGTGGCTTGAGGCTGCTCAGTACAGAGGTTCAAGGTCTTATAGCGCTCCATGATCTTGGCACTGATAAGTTCTTTCAGCGAGGAGGATTACGCGGCGCTAGAGGCTTGGCGATTTGGAAGAGGCGGATGCCCAGCCGGGCAGCGGCGGTGCGCGAATTCCTTTCGTCTTGGGTTGGAATCTGTCGACTATTTGGAAGCGTCCCCCAATCTTAGGGGCTCGGATCAGTAGAGCAAGTGGCCTCGTCGGTCACCTCAAGGAAGTAGTCTCCCGTCCGGTGGAGCATCAAAGGTCGGCGTGTTGCCTCTTCCGCTGCACGGAAAGAGGTTGATGCCTCTGCGCGATACTCTCGCGGCATCGGCCCTCGCCACAGAACCCGTGCTCAGAAGCTTGGCGTATTTGTCGAACAATGCCAATTTATTGGAGTAGGTGAGGTGCGTGACGTGATGGCAACCGTCGCAACGATGTTGAGCGGCAGACTTAAACCAGCGCCCAGGCTTTACGAAGCCACATCCGCATTCCGAGCATCGGATTCCATCTCGACTAAGTTTAGGCTTTGAGAGAGAGGCATCGCGTCTCCTACAGCCGCTTGAACTCGGCGAGACCTAGCCGGATCCGCTGGCCTTCCGCGTAGGACAGGGCGAATGATTCCAGATCAAATGAGCGGGTGATTTCTTCGTCGTCGCCAACTATGCGGACGAACCACTCTCCGCAGGCTTCGATCACTTCAACGCAAGGCGGAACCTTGCCGTTCGGGTGCACGCTGTCCATCGTAGCCTCCCCTTAAAGCGGAATTTTAAATCCGCCAGGATCAGGCCGGCAAGCCTTGGTAAGATGCGTACATTGCCTAGGAACCGGCCGACGCCTGATGGTATTTTGTGCATCAGTGGGAACCCAACACCCCGCGAGTCCCGAAATCCCTAGGGCGCCCGCCGCCGCCGTGAATGGGGCGGCGGGATCACGTCCGGGCCGCAGGAAAGGAAGCACTAGCTAATCCAGCAGCAGGAGGCGAGGCTTGTGCTTCGTCTCTTCATGCCAGATGACTTGGCGCAGATCGCGCATGTCGACCATCTGCCCGCAGCTGGGACAATTGTAGAAATGGTCGCGCTCGTCGGATACCGGCCATGCAGCTTGCCAGGGATCGGCGGGCCAAGATCTGATTGTTTCATCATCGGCTGCCCAGTGCCTTTGCCTCACGCTCCAGCGAATCACGGTCGTTGCCGTGCTTTCTCATAAGTTCCCGCACTTTAGGAATCGTAAGTTGGAACTTGCTGGCCAAATAGCCGACCTCGTATTCTTGGTCGCCTGCTACGCGGTCGCGGTCACGAAAATCACGTTTGCTCTTGTCGTCTGCCATTGTCGGTTGCTCCTGGCGAAAACAACATCGAAGATCACACCGGATTCCATTCGTTAGTCCCGAACATTCACTCGCGACGTCGTGGAGAGGTTTGCGATAGCATCGACATCCATAGTCACAAGTCCGCCTCCGTCGATCCGGACCGTACCTTCTCGTCTTCCTCATCGACGCGCGTTGCAAAACCGCTGATATCGACCTTCTGTCCGGCCTTCGCCTTCTTCGCCGTGTCGATGGCAAGGGGAAAATTGTAGGAGGGAATGCTAACGCTCGACACGCCGTCGTCCATCACTTTCAGGATGGTGGCCGTCAGGGTGATCTCGTTGCCAACTCTCGGACCTCACGCCATTTTGTCGCTCGCTGCACCGGTATGGTGTCGAAACGGCGCGACAGCAGATATCGCAGCGGCCCATCGACCAGCTGGCTAAAGGCGAAATGCTACTCTGTGAACGAAGCGGGCAAGCCGGCCTTCGCTTTGATGGCAGAGCGGGGCACAGGACGCTATGTCGGGTCGGCGTTCATCGCCATGAACCGGGAAATGCGCGAACGGTTGTGGAAGCGTGTCCAGGACCATGCAGGGACGGCGCCGAAGGGCATGAAGCGGGCGGCGACGCAGTGGGTCAAGCCGGGCATCATCGGCCGCGTGAAGCACTTGCGCGGCGAGGAGGATTTGCGGCACGCTTCACTGCAGGACTTTCGTGAGGAATGAGGATGACCAGTCTGTCGGTCGGTTCCGCTTCGGAGAGAACGGTTGACAGTTTTCGAACTTGAGCGCCGAGTCCCTTGCGCGAATTATCGCACGACTGCTCAAAGGGAGGACCGTACATGGAACGCCTTAATCGCAGATCAGCCCTTAAATTTGGTCTCGCCGCGACCGCCGCGACCCCCGTATTTTTATTAGCAGCCCCGGCGGAGGCGGCAGCGCCCAGCTATAGCGCCACCGATGGCATGGACATGGGGCACGGGCGACGGATGGTGGAAGTCGGGGAACAGGAGTCACAGATCGGTGCTTATAAGAGCATCAAGATAATCGATGTGATTTACCAACCTGGAGCTTCGGATCCGGACGACCAGCCCATGATGGATATGGACATGATCTGCCACATCATTGCCGGGGAGTTCAAAATCGAGAAGAAAGGAATTCCGGCCTATACCGTCAAAGATGGCGGCATCTACAGCTGCGGCAAGGGAAAGTCAGATAAAGCCACCAACATCAGCAAGGTGGTTGGCATCCATCGAATTGCACTCTTGATCCCAGCTTAAGGTCTGCAACGGGGCATTCGCCACTGTTGGCGACTTTGTTGCCGAGCCGTTCGTGTGGCGGTGGCACGCTGCCACACGGCGGGCGTTATATGCTGCGCAAGATGCAACTGTGCATTATGAAGCCTTGCTTGCCCAAATAGCCCTTGCCACCGAGATCGAGGCGAGGAATATAATCCTTCCGTTGCGGCGATTCCTCAACCAAGGAGTTCGCCAAATGGTCAGATCAAAACCGTCAAAGCAATTATCCCAGGCTGAAATCGAGGGCTTTCTGGTGGCAGCGGAAGCGCTGCACCTAAGCATCCTCAAGCCGTTCATATCGCTGCATTGCGACCACTACCGGCAGACGCGCCTCTTGCATGAGGTGCTGTTGAAAGCCGTGCGGGATGTCACCGGGCAGGAAGTCGAGTTCATCCCGTTGAGCACCACAGGACCGGTTAGGCCGCCTACCCGGCCGGGTAGGCGCTGAGGGACTTCGGTCTTAGTTGAGCGATAGCTAACGAAACCCTATCCTGGTCAGAACGATTCGCTCGGTGCCCACCCATCCGAAGGCAGCCCATGAAGAATTACCGCATTGAGGAAATGGACGGGGAATCCATTGTTTCGACGTTCGACGCAAAGGGTCGCACGCCTTTCGAGGCAGCAGAGGCAGCGTTAGGACAGAAGGTTACGCTGCGAGGCGCTTGCTGCAAGTGGATCCGCGTCACTGACCTTGTTGTGACGCTGCCAACCCGGTTTCGACCTCGCTATTTTGAATTCAGACGTAGAGAAAGCGCTCTGACCGGCTAGCTCCGGAACGTTTCCCCTTCGAGACCGTTCGGTCGGGTGGGGAACAATCTGTGGTTGATGAACCAGGCAAGCCGCCGACCGATGGTAGAGGCACCATGGCCCGCCGTCTTGTCGACGAGACTGGCATTACCGAAGCACAAGCCCGCGAGCTTATCAGCTTCCTCGGGTTCAATTGGGCGTCCCTGGTGCGAGAGGCACGGATGTTGAAGAAGCCTTTGAACCCTTAGGCGTAGCCGAGTTTTCAGCCGGCCTGTCCTGCTAATCGACCCGCCTGATCCGACCCTTTTCGAGACGGAACACCCCAGTGTTTCCACCTTGCTTCTCAAAGTCGGTCAGCAGTTCATCCCACGTCCCGAGGTACTTTCCGCAATCATCGCAAACAATCTGGGTTTCCGGTTTGGCGCCATCCGGAATTCTCAGTCGTATTGTGAGGCAATACGGGCATTCGAGGCGATGGTCCAGGTATTGCTGCTCGGGCATAATGCGCAGAATGCATCTGGATACCTGCAATCGCAAGATGGCCGGCGCCAAGGGTGGGAGCTATGGGATTCGGCGCCGGCCATGCGGACAACCAGGTCCGCCGCGTCTGAAGCTTGGTCGATTCTTCAGTTTGGCGTTATGGCGTGATCGCGGAAGCCCTATCCCCGCCCATCTGTCGTTGTGTCATCGTCAAACACATGGAAAGGCAGGTAGGTGTTTGTCTCAAGCCAATCCCGCAAAATCGTCGCGATGAGGTCGGGGCGGGTCATCTTCATCTCTGCGGCGATTGAATTCAACGCATCCTCGGTCGGTGGTTCCAGAGGCACGCCAGCCACATTGCGGAGCATCAGGGCGGCCCGCCGAAGGATGATCTGCAAATCCGCCCGCGACATATCCGCGATGCGGTCGGCGGCACTCTCAAGCTCTTGGGCGATCGATATGCGGCTCATCTGAAACTCAAATCACCTTTTGTTGCCGTCACTCAAGTCCCGTCAACTTTTCCCGCCCTGTGGAAGTCGGAGAGCGTCGAAAAAAGGTGCTGCTCTCGCTGCTGGCCTGCGTCAGACCTTACCGAAGCGGTGGGCGAATGGAACCGGAGATGACGATGAACGGTAATTTCCCAACTTGAGGCCTGGAGAACCATGTTAACGTTGATCGCATACTGCACAGCCTGCCGAACCCGGATGTCCTTGAGCGGCCGTTGTCCACGTTCATCCCAAGCCAGACATATCCGAGCCCAGGGTATTCCTTGAGCGTCGCCCCTCGAACTTGTAGGGGCCGCTCTCGGCTGCGCCGACAAGACCGGCAGGAGGGTTCTCGACGGAAAATCGCCTGAACCAGTTCCTTACTGAACCCGGTCAGGAATCTCACTCTTTCAGGCCAGGTCATGCCTGCCCTTGCCCGGTGCTCCGCTTCCGCCGAGGAGGCGCCAAGATCGAATGTTGGTCTCCGCAGTCAGAGTCCGAGTGTCTGACCCACTTCGAGGTGAAGGAAAGCTGCCGACGAATTGCTGAAAGCTGCGTCATCGAACGCGTCGATGGCGGTTCCGTGGGCAACATCAACCAGGAAGGCGGCGGCACGCTCAACCTTGTCGGCCGCTTCTTCAACCTTGTCGAAACGCATCAGTACTCGATCATGGAGCATCGACAACCGCGCCGCGTGGTAGAGCGCGCTTCGCCGGCGACCATCCGAGTCGAGTAGTTCGAATAGCATTGTCATGGCACGAATCCGTTTTGCGTCCGCAATCCTTTCCATTAGAAATTGTCACTTAGCTCCTTTGTTCCGCTTGCGGACCCAAGCGCTCCAAACACATGCAGCAGCTGAGGTGGCCGGATGACGGGGACAGCGGCGGACAGGACTGCCCAGCGGCAGTTATTTCTTGCAGCTTGGCATTTTTGTCATTGCTGCGTTCGCCTCCGCCTCTGTTTTGTATCTGGTCTTCGTGAGAGGGATAACCAGGGTTCCATCGGGCTTCTTCGTGACCACCTCACACTGCTTCGAGACCGCATCTTTCGCCACCCAATATTCAGTGGCTGCAAAGGCCGAAACAATAAACTGACTGATCACGCCAGCGGCGATTGCGCATTTTCGCATGTCGTTTGCTCCTTGGCTCAACACAGAACGTTCGGCCCCCATCCGCTGTTCCCACTCGCCTTTCATGCCACCAAACGCGGCGTCTGCCGCACTCAAATCCAGGTATGGTTCGACTGACCTGCCTTGAGGTAGAACTTCGCCTTATCCGGATCGAACACAGGCGCGTCAATGAATATTGGCGCGGGTGAGTTCTCGGAAGACTGAGCACCACAAACGGAAATCGGCTGGTCGACCCGCGAAGTGAGCTTCCATTGCACAGTAGGCCGCTGCGGTCTGCGCCTCCGAGCCATAGAGCTCCATTGCGGCATTTACTGCGTCGGTAGGATCGACAAAAACTGACAGCCTCAGCGCCTCCCCTTTGTCTGTCCGTGGCATCGGGCAACACTTCCTTGTCTTCGGCGCCTTCGTGCCGGCGCGATTCCACAACTTGCGGCCCAACGGCTTAGTTGCGAGGGGGCTCGCAGCGAGGGCCGCTGGACCTAACCGGCGGCATGTTGTTGGGATGTGCTGCCGGCTGGTGAAGAAATATGTATTCCTGGGAATTTTAGTGAAACATGCGAACGAAGGAAGGGCAGAGCCCGCTGGACCGGGCCGCCGGCTTTTACCAATTCGGTCGAGGGTGTGACCGGCATGGCAGCCCCTGCCGTGGCCTCACTGTTCAACGCCTATCGGCACGACATCTGGCGCGTGCTGCGTGGCGGGGTGAGGAACCTTGAATGTCCGAAGTGGTTTGTCTTCAAAAGGAGAACCACGCCACGCACCCCAAATCATAGCTCGATATGCCCGGCCCCGACCCCCGCAAGGACACAGACCGGGGGACTCGCGAAGCAGTTGTCAAAACGCCGGACAAGACCAACGACTGGCATCGTGATCAGGTCCATGGTGAGGGCGAGACTATCGGCATCGAACCCGACCGCGACGACAATCTCGCAACAGCCCAAACGAATACCGGTATCGAAATGGATGGCGTCGAGGAAGACGATGACAACGCTTATCAGAACAGCGACGACGCCTTGCCTGACGATGAAGAGGAGGCCGCCATAGCCCGTCATCCTACCCGGGAAGGTCGGTTTGACGAGACATAGTTTCCGGGCGCCTTTCAAGGCTATGTAGCGGGCTGGACGAGTTGCGCCAACATTTGGCGCCGTCTACGGTACACGGAATGTACCGCTGCCTTGGGCGGCTTTTTGTGCAACGTGTCTGCAGTTGTGGAACATTGTCACGCCGACGAAATTCGTTACGTGCACTGACCCACAGAGTGCTTCCCCATGAGACCTTGCCCGCCGCCGAAAGGTGGCGGGCTTTTAATTTCACGTTAGGGCGACTGGCTACTTGCTGATGATCCAGTCAACCAAGCCTGCTTCGGTCCGATCGCATCCGGTAAATTCGAATACCAGGCTCCTAGCCAGATTGCGCCATTGGGCCTCTGGTACCTTCGTTTCCAGGATCAAATCTCGAAATACAGAGCGGAGGATGTCCGCATCGAAGGCCGAGACAACAACGGGAACCGGGCCTGTATCCTCCCAAGCTCGCGCCATGTCGTCGCGATGACGTTCACGAAGGCGCCTCAGGAGATCTCGTGACGTTTGGATAGACTTCCGGGATCGATCCATGTCCCCAAAGAATCCGGCAGTTCCTGCCATCGTGTGCTGCCTAACGAGAGCGGCCGCTTCGATGACCGCTTTTGCGCTATCTAAATGTGGTTGAACCATCGCGGCCTCCCTTCCGACGAAGGGAATATTTTTACTCTCTTTTGAGGGTTGCCCCAGGGAGATTCTCTGTACGGTTTTAACCAAGCAATTGCCGGCCCATTAGTTCGCTCTAACTCAGCCAGGTGGCAATCCCCTCAAAGTTGCCGCAGTGGCCGGCGCTAGTTTCACTATTGTTCTCACCGGGCAATAACGCGCCGGCCATTTCCGAATCGGATTTGTCAGCACTAGGATGTTTGAGCGGCAACCCGCGAGGGGCTCGGCGCATGTCCCTGTCGGTGCCGTTGTAACTCTTTTGAGACTGTGAATTCCTACGATAGCGCTCGAAGATAGACAGCTTTTTTGCATAGCCGATGCGGACCGAAACCCCGCAGCTATCGCATCTGAACGCGCCGATCGTTCGGAGCCAGGAGCCGAGTCTGACCATTGGATGCGAACAAGCCGGGCACTGAAACTCCATTGGCATGTCGCGTAGATCATCGGATAAAGGCATGTGCAGTTCCCCTGACGCGGTGCCCTGTCGGGCTCCGGTTAAGCTAAGCCGAGAACAACCGGAATGGAGGAATGTTCCGGGCATGGCCTTTTGGCTGACTGGCAATGGACTTCAGTCTTATGCGATGCCATCTGCGCCGGCCGGCGGGGCCTATCTTATTCTTTACGAGGAAACTGGATGATCTCGGCGCTATCTTCGAGTTCCAGCGGCTCGTGCCATGGCTCCCCATGGCGCAAATCGCGCTGATCGACCTTCTGCCCGCAAGAGGGGCATGATAGAAATGCTGATCTTCCGGGATATCCTCACCGCCGTGCAGCGTGCCGGGAATTGGAGGGCCAAGGTCTGATAGCTTCGTCATAGGCTGAAACTGTACTCGAAGACGTGGCCGCGCTTTTCGTCCGTGACCCGGATCCACACTGGCTCGCTGGTGCGCAACGTGACTTCGCGCTCGGTTGCTTCCCTGGCGGCCTTCAAAGGCGTGGTCGCATTGACGATGTGGGCCGCTGTGACGCTGTCGCCGTCCATTTCCTCGACATGATATTTCGGCACCAGCGCGCTCCTAAAGGCTCTCCAACCGACCAACGTGCGGCCCTTGGCTTTGTTGCGGCCACGGGGGCAACATTTCGGATTCTGGAACTATTTTCAGCCTTAGCTAATTCAATCGCGGCTGCCGCGTTCCGTCCTGGCACGGCTGCTGATCTTGGTGTCTTGGGAGGCCCGCGTCCGCTGGGCGCGGGCGATACAAGAGTCCGCGTAATAGAAATGGTCAGTTCGGTCACCAGCCAGAATGGAAAGCGCCGCGGTGCGCAAAGCGCTCGACCGCCATAAGGTCTACATCACCGCGCGGCGCTCCTCAGGTAGTGATTCTAGGATGTCTGACAGTCCGATTTTCGGGCGGATCCGCTTCTTGAACGATCTGTCAGGGCAACCAAGTCACTGCCCGGTTCGGATCTTAAGCAAGGCGGCCCATCACGAAGTTGCTGACCGAAGCCTGGGGGTCGCCGCTGAAGACATCTGGGTGCCACGCGGCAGTCATAGGCGCGACAACGCTGCGGCCTTCTCCCCACGGTTGCACCGCGTTTTCGCAATCGTTCATCCGATGACATGGCGCTAGGTTGAGGTATGTGTCCAGATGCTTTCACCGTTCACCATCGTTCAGGCGGTCGCACAAAAGCAGTTGTGAACTCTAGGGCCCAGGAACGAAATTTGCCAGAATGGAACTTTTGTCGGCGGTGGGTGATGGCGTTTTTCGATTTCCCGGAAGATCGAGCTCTATCCAAGCTGGCGCATGATCGCTCGGCTTTTCCCAAGCTCGCAAGGCAGCATCGACGCCGGCATCACGTAAGCTGGTCGAAAGGGTTGGGCTGAGGAGGAGATGGTCCATGCGCAGGCCTGAGCTTCGGTCATAACCGCCCCCGTAGGAGAAGTTCCAATAGGTGTAGATGCCTTTCTCCGGATGGATGCGACGGACGGCATCGATCCAGCCGTCACCAAGCATTTTGGCATAGGCTTGCCGGCTCTCCGGAAAGTAGACTGCGTCGCCTACCCAACGTCTTGGGACCGCGGCATCGATCGGCGTTGGCACGACATTGTAATCGCCGCAAAGAACGGTTGTGACACCTTCTGTGAGCAGTAACTGGCTGTAGCTGATCAGACGGTCGAACCAGCGCAGCTTATAGTCGAATTTCGGGCCCGGCGCCGGATTGCCGTTTGGGAGGTACAGGCATCCCACGACGACCCCATCCACCTCGGCCTCGATGTACCGGCTGTGAGTGTCACCAGAATCCCCCGGCAGGCCGCGTCGACGTTCCAGCGGCATTTTTCCCCGGGCTAGTATGGCTACACCATTGTAGGATTTTTGTCCGTGCCAGATCGCGCCGTAGCCAGCGTTCCTAATGGCTTCGGCAGGAAATTTCTCATCCGACGTCTTCAATTCCTGAAGGCACACGATGTCATAGTCGTGCTGGCCCAGCCACTTGATGAGCACGGGCAGACGTCCGTTCACGCCGTTCAAGTTGAAGGTTGCGATGCGGATCACCTGGAGTTCTCAACAAACCTTGCCGATATGAACATGAAGTTGTCAGTGGTCTTTCCAGGGCTGAGCGGCCTAGCCAACCTGAGGCATCGTTCATCCATCGGCTCTCCTTAACCGCCCAGCGCGGGGAAAGTTCACAGCGCCGCTCCCGAGCATTGGGCATCATTCAGGCGCCATATTTCTGCGGCGTGTCGTTTAATGAACCTTAGGGCTGGCGCGGCGTTCCATCCAGCCAACTCGGTTGATGCACTATGACGGATTCCAACGCCGGTCCCGCGCCCCAGAAACAGGACGCAATTGGTGCCGAAGCTCGCTTTTCATACGATCGAATGGCGGTCGAGCGGTTTCAGCAAGCATTTCCGCGTGCCAGATGGAGCGACGAGCGCAAGAGCTGGTTCGTACCCGGAAAGACCGCAGCCCAGCGGATCGACCGCTGGCTGGCGCAAGAGGCGGCGTTGCGAGTACCCCATGACGATAGCAAGGGACGAGATGCCTTCGCCTTCGAGCCAATCTCAAGCCGGTATCTGGACATCGCGGACGACCTGCGCGTCCGCACGCCTTATTCGAGGACTGTGCTTGAAGAACTGCGCGCTGTCCCGTGGGCGAGTTGGGACGATGAATTGCGGGCCTGGAGAGTTCCATTCCGCTCATATGAGGCTCTCCGGGCACGATGGCCAAGCATCGAACGGGCTGCCCAGCATGCCGAACCGGAGGAAAGAAAACGGCGACGTGCGGCCGCCAGAAACACCGAAGCCTGTAGAGCCGCACAACAGCGGGCTGGTGAACGCCGGCGCCACCGCTACCCGTTGCCAGCTCAGGATCTACCCACCTTGGGCCGCGCCGTCGCCACCGAGCAGTACGGGATTGTCGTCTTCAGCGAATTTGCCGGTGAACTCGTTGAGCTGTCAGACGCAGCCGCCTTCTATCCCCACGCCTTGCCTGCAAGTGGTGACTTCGTTTGGGGTAACTGGCGTTCGGCAACCCTGGCCGAACTTGTGAGCACATGGCCTGCTCGATCAGCCGCCGGGCCGGCTGAACGCCTAAGAGGCTGGTGGAGGCCAACCCTTGCTGAACTGAGAGTTGCCCGTCGAAAGGCTCGCAGCAGGGAGCACAGGAGGCGAAGTCACGCGCCGTAAATCCGTGCTCACATTCGTTTCGTTATCCGCGCATTGCTCAAGTCGCCGAGCCTTGGGGTAGCTCGGCGCGCATAAGACCGCGCCCGATCGCCGGACAACGGCCGCGCACGAGAAGTTAAGCGCCAAAGCACATGGTTCGAATAACGCCCCCGTTCGACAAGAGCTCATCGTGGATTAGCCCGATTGTGCAGACGCTCCAGCGTCGTCGCCATGGGCGCCACTTCGTCACTCATGCTTATCGCCTGTCCAAGTCTAGGGCACTATCATGGAACGACTCTGCCTTGGGATGCCGGGCCGAGACCGCGTGGTTGCCAGCTATGGCGAACCGACACGCCATGCAGGGCTGCCGCAGCTCCGCATGGCCGGGTAGCTCCTAAAGTTGAGCAGCCAAAGTACCCCAGCAATTGCGACGGCCAAACTATGTGAACCAGCGACCGTGGTAGGCGAAGGTGCCGTGAACCTACCAGCCCTGTCGATCGTACCAGTCATCGACGTCACGGCGGACGCGATCCTTCTCAATGCCGTAGCGTTCCTGGATTATGCCTTCGAGCTGATCGCGCTTACCCGCGACGCGGTCGAGATCATCATCAGTGAGCTTGCCCCACTGCTCCTTCACCTTCCCCTTGACCTGCTTCCAATTTCCTTCGACCCGGTTCCAATCCATGGTAGCGACCTCCGTTTCACGGTGAAAGACTGCGTTTCACGATGAAACGGTCTTGTGGCCGTGGGGTTCCACGGGACCACGAACCTGCCGGCGCGCGTTTCGCGGGCGATAGGACTTAAGCTAATTGTAAAACGCACGGAACAGCTTGACGGTGGTTGCGGCCATTGTGAGGCAGCGCGAGCGCTCCGGGGCACTCCACACGCCGCGCAGTGATCGCGAGCGAGGATTGGGTGACCGGTTCGAAGTCGATCTCAAGTTACCACCTGCGAGCGAAGTGCCGTTTCGGCCCATTGGCAATCGGTGAAATGTTGTCGGAACTTTCGTCCATTCTGCAGGAGGCTCCGTGAAGTGGCGCTTGCGTTGGCGCCTATTTCGCTGGGTGCCGGTGGTGATGCTTCTCATCTCCGTCGACAGATCGGGAACCACCACAATGTCACAGGCAAACGTGCTGCCGGAGATGAAAGTTAAAGCCCCCGGCGCATCACTAGCGCCGAGGGCTTCGAGGCATGTACTATCTACCTGTCATGTCCGCATATGATCGTGGCCTAATATGATGAATGAACCGTGAATGACCGCCTTCCAGCCCTAGGTCATGACTGGTGCGGCGAGAGCCATTGGAAGGACCATGATGACCCGGAAACTCGCAAGCTCATGAAACCTCAGTGTTCACGCAATTGCGCCAAAAGGGTTACCAAGGATGTCCTGCCGGATGACTTTTGCGTCGGTCGTGACGGCCGTGGGGATAGATTTTCACTATGGGCAGACCGGCTGCTGTGAGGCGTGAAAGTGCTTCAATTTGCAATTTGAGGTGGCCGACTATCAAGGCGAAGCCGAAGCCCATGGAGCGCGACGCCTCCCACTGGTGCGGTCGATGCTTTGTATGGAGCGAAAGATCTCGGTCATGTACGCGCCGTAGCAGAGCGAAAGCGCCAGGATGCCGGCAGGCACCGCGTTGATGACGAAGCCGAGTTGCGGCAGGCCGAGATAAATCGGGTAAACCTGCATGAGCAGCGGAAGGCCGCAGAAGAAGGACGTGTAGAAGCTGGCGATGGCGCAGGCGAAACCATTGCTGGAAAGCTTGGCGACCGCGCCGGCGACCGCGATGACCGAAGCGATGACGATGGAAATCGCCGAGACGTAGAGCGTGGTGACAACGCCCTGGCTGATCAGGAACGGCAGCTTCTAGGGTGCATGTTCGGACCGGAACGCCGTCGCGCATGGTGTTGACTGACCCCAAGTTCAGCGGAATCCCGCCGCCCCATTCACGGCAGCGGCGGGTCGCCCCTGGGGTGGAGCTCACGGGCCGTTGGGATCCCGCTGCCGCATAAATTATTAGAGCGAGCTAAAGTTCCGACAAGCTTCTGACCATCAACGCATCGGGTGGGTTCTACGCAATGTACGTATTTTACAAAGCCTTGCAGGCCTGATCCTGACGGATTTAATCTTCCTTTTTAGGGGAGGCTGCGATGGATAGCGTGCACCCGAAAGGCAAGGTCTCACCTTGCGTTGAAATGATCGAGGCATGCGGAGAGTGGTTCGTCCGCATAGTGTCGGATGACGGAGAACTTACCCATTCATTTGAGCATGAATCGCTCGCGATGGCATATGCGGAAGGCCAGCGAATAAGACTTCGCCTTGACAAGGTGGTGCGGCTCTAACGCCATGTTGCAGTACCAACACAAAGTCGCTGCGCCTGTCGGCTAGCAGCCTTCGGCTTTCAGAGACCGCACCATACGCACAACAATTGGATCGTACGGTGTCTTTTCAAATCTGCTGTAATTGATTGTGAAAAGAGCGGCGCGGTCGTTGCAGACTTTAATGGCACGGACGTAACGGATTTCGCCATTCTTGACTCCCGAATAGCTAGCCCATTTCGGGGTGACGCGCCGGTAGCTGAGCTGCCAGCCCGCCTTTTCGTCCTCCATCATCCGATGTTCGATCTCTGCGCGAAAGCTGGCCTTGCCGAGCCTTGCACCCCATACGGCAAGAAACGCGTTTCTTGGGCCCTGAAAAGCTGCACCCTGATCCTCATGCTGTGTCAGCACGAAACCAGGAGGAACATCGAACGTGAAGCCAAGCTGCCGGACGCCGAAGGGCTGCCACGCTTGAGCCTGAAGAAGCGTGGAGCAAAAAAGATAGGCGAATAGGCTCAGCACAAGACGTGGCATTGGCTTGGTCTATCATTGGTTCGAGGCCAGACGCTTCGGTCTCGCAGGCGCTTTAGTCGCGTCAAAAGTGGCCGGTAGCAGCAGTTGAGTCTCGGTCGAGGTCGTAGTTATTCGGTCAATCGGCTGGATAATCACCATCCGTCCATGTCGGTCGGGCCATGGTATCCGACCCGAGAGGAAGAACAAAATTCCGACAATGCCACTGACGAGCAGCGCAGTGAACGTGTTTTGCTATGACCTCGCCAAGCCGCACCCGAATCCTCCGCAAATGAGTACCCGCCCCCGTCTGGCGGGTACGACCGACGATGAAGGGACTAATAATCGGCGGTCGTTTCGAAACGGTCGGTGGCGCCAAATGTTGCCGAGTGCGGACCTTTGCCGGCCACCGCTAGGACTTCAGTCGTAGTTGGGTAACAAACAGCGGGCGCCGCTTTGTGCCCCGCAGCTATGTGCTGACGAAGCTGTTCCACCAAAGCCAATCCGGAGCGCTTGTCTGCTTTGGCAGTGGACACAAGATGGCAACCTGATCAGCGAAAATACCAGGCGCTTGAATACGTCGGCTCCACGGGAGAACTGCGCTCGCTGCACCACTTCAACAGCGTAGTTACATCTCCGCTTATCGGAACGCCGGCATTCGTGACGTCCAGATCGCTAAGCCGATGATGACGATCAATATCCAGAAGAGCGAATTGACGAGCATGCGAACGAGGTCGCGGTTTTGGTCTTTGGTAACGCCAAGCCGATCGGAGAGAATGTCGCCTGGCGCGATAAACAGCCAGAGTATGAACCGGCCGAGCCTTGCCATGCCATTCCTTGCCTCTCCAGCAAGACAGGAAAGCACCATCGCGGGCGCAAGTCGAGGGGGCCATATCGAAACTGCCCGTTCACCAGCCGGGCGGAGCCAATTCGGCGGCCTCAGGCGGAAGCGCGCCTTGCTGCGCCCGCAATGAGATCTTCAACCTCTTGCTTGGGCACGGGCCTGGACAGCAAGAATCCTTGTAGCTGCTCGCAGCCGAGTTTGCGCAGAACATCGCACTGGCTCTGCGTCTCCACACCTTCCGCCGTGGTGCTGAGACCAGTGGCGCGGGCCAGGTCGACTATGGCCTGAACAATAGCCTCGTCACCATTTGAGTGACCGAAGCCCTGCACAAAACTCCGATCGATCTTAATCCGATCGACGTCCAGGCTTTGCAGGCGTCCAAGCGAGGAAAATCCCGTCCCGAAATCATCAAGAGCAAAGCGCACGCCGATGCTGCGCAACGCTTCGATGTTTTGCCGGCACTCAGTCCGGTTTTGAGATAGCGTGCTTTCGGTAACCTCGAGTTCGAGCCGTCGAGGATCCATCTGAGTCTCCAGTAAGATGCTCGTCACCCTCATGGCGAAACTCGGATTGCTCAGCTGCAAAGCCGACACGTTCACTGACAATGTCTCTATTGGCCAGTGCACAGCATCGAGACATGCCTGCCGGAGAACCAGCTCGCCCAGTTGTTCAACGAGCCCCGTTTCTTCGGCCAACGGTATGAACAAGTCGGGGGCAACCCAACCACGCTCCACATGCGACCAGCGAGCAAGGGCTTCGACGCCCGTCATCCTGTTTGTATCTGCAGTGTATAGCGGTTGGTAGTGAACCTGGATCTGGCAGGGCGCTTGCAAAGCAGTGCGCAGGTCCTGTTCGAGACCCTTGCGCATTACCAGCGTCTGGTCCATCTCGGTTCCAAAGAATGCATAACCGCTGCGGCCGCCGGCTTTGGCGTGATACAGTGCAACGTCTGCTCTGCGCACCAACTCCACCCACTCCAATCCGTCCCTTGGAGCGAACGCTACGCCGACACTCACCCCCACAAAGAGCTGAGCTCCCGCGACTTGGAATGGCCGGCGAGCGGTCTCGAGCAAATGTTCGCACAATGTCTTGACCTCATCTTCGCCTGCGACCGAACGCTGGATGAT
Source organism: Mesorhizobium sp. M7D.F.Ca.US.004.03.1.1 (assembly GCF_003998635.1). Lineage (NCBI taxonomy): Bacteria > Pseudomonadati > Pseudomonadota > Alphaproteobacteria > Hyphomicrobiales > Phyllobacteriaceae > Mesorhizobium > Mesorhizobium sp. M7D.F.Ca.US.004.03.1.1. Next base: position 3,167 of record NZ_RZQG01000001.1, on the reverse strand, counting down.
GATGAATTCGTCGCCTCCCAAGCGCGCGACCGTATCTGCATCAGTGGTTAGCCGCCTCAGCCGGTCTGCGAACTCCCTAAGCAACTCATCGCCGGCGGGGTGACCAAAGGTATCATTAACCTGCTTGAACCTGTCGAGGTCGAGGTAAAGAATTGCCAGTTGCTCTCCCGTCGAGGGCAGTCGCGATAGCGCGTCAGCCAAACGGTCGTTGAATTGGACACGATTGGGCAGCGCCGTGAGGAAGTCGTGGTGGGCGAGGTGAAAGATTCGACCTTCCGATTCAATCAGCTTCAAAGTTCGCCTGCGAAAGGCCCTCAGGGCTACACCGACACCGCCCAGCACCAGCGCGAATAAGGCGACGACAATTGGAAGCAGTTGAAAAAGGGCGAAGGTCCCGGGCCGATATGGCTGCCAGACGAAGAAGCCGATCGTCGAGCCAGATCGGTCGATGAGGGGATAAGATGTCTCTGCCGAGGCGAGCCTATTCGCCCAGGAGAAACGCGCGCCGTCGAGCAGATAATCCTGGCGCAGCAAGCTAAGGAAACCGCCATCGAGATATCGAATCGCGACGTGCAGAAACTCCTGACCCGGTATTTGCGCGATGTGGCCACTGTCGGAAACGACCGGCTTTATACTCACAATGGCAGGATGGCCCGAGACAACGGCCATATCGGAGGCACCTATCGTGAGCACCCGCTCCGTTACTCCCTCGGTGTCCCCACGTTTCAGTCTTGCCCTAAGATGAACGACAAGAGGCGCTGTCGTCTGGCTAACGGAACGGTAGCTGGAGGACGCAGCAGTCGAGCCGTCGACGAATGCGTAGACCGGGGTGTCATTGGCGTCGAGAATGTAGACCTCGTCATGGCCAAAGTAGGTGTGCATCCAACTTCCGAGATTGGTATCGATCCATTTTGCGTCGCGGGTCCGCAGCGCATTGACCGCATCGTCCCAAACCGTGACGCTCTCCTGGTCATGTGCCACTCCGTTCTCCAGATTGGATACGATAAGGGCAACTAGGCTTTTCTGTCGCGACACGGCAACACTGTCAGTCTGGATAGCCGACCACAGCAAAAGTCCTGTGGTGACGGTAGCCACTACCAGCGTGAAAATGATGATGGGCAAAGCCGTTCTCAACAGGAAGAGACGGCGGGTTGGTTCGCCAAAATGCCGTAGCGGTTTCATGAACCTCCTTTACAATAGGAAAGCTTCTGGACGGTTAAAAGGCACCGGTCGCTCGACAAGCTGCTCGGTGATATGTTGTGTCGCGGTCGCGCCTTGAAAGGGGCAAGGAGGGCCCGAATTTAGCGTTGCCGCGATTCGATCCGGGCCAGGCAGTGATTTGGCTGGACGAATCAAGCGTTGTGGCCGGGCTCACGATGTTGCTCGGGTTCGACCCAAAAACGAGTACAACAAGGTCGCGAAGGCTGACCTTTACTCTGTTGCGCCGACCGCACTGAGAGCAAGTGCAGTCCATCGAAGCACCAATGTGATCGCTCGGTTGCGTTGAGGCCGCCCTGGCGCCGGCCAGACGAGGGGATGCCGGACCGTCCGTTGCCCGTCCGCTGTGGTCGAAGCCGACGATATTTACCCGTTGTTCCATGACGACGCATGGCCAAGTTGGAACACAACGGCTCAAGGGACATTTGCTTGATGACAGGAGATGTCCATGCCAAAATTCCGCTTTGAGACCATCGATTCCGACCGCACGACGATATCCGAGGAAGAGTTGGCCAGCGTAGACCTCGCAAGTCCGCGCGCCATCGAAAAAGCTCACGCAGTGCTGCTTGCGCATCGAAGCGTCGATCAAACCGCGTCGATCACGAAGGTATATGATGAGGCCGGCTATCTGGTCGCCACCGTCAACTTCTCGGACGTGATGCGCGACGAATCCCGGCGGCAGCCGATCAGTGATCCGTCCCCCGAAGAGCCGGGCGTCATACGATCGGGCTGACTGTTCTGCGGGCTTTTCTTTGTCAGGGAGTGCAGTCGTCCGGCAGGTTCGATCGCCAGAGAACGCGCAATGCCACTTATCACCGGAATCGCCTTCGCCCTCCTCATTTTGTTCATCGTCCTGTTTTTGACCCATGCCACGCGAGACCTGCAAAGCTCGCCGCTGTTTTGCCGCTTGAAACGCCGCTGTCATCATTGGGATTGCGACCACAGGCCTCGCACCACGAAACTTCACGACACTCGTATGCGCCGATCGCGCTGGTACCTATGATGGGAACGAGGGGAGGCTCAGAGTGCTTCGCCGAACCAAGAGATTTCAATTCCTTGATTTCCTCGTCGCGCCGCGCGATGCGGCTCTCGAGGTTGGCGAGGCGTTCGGTCAAAAAGTATCGTCCAACCACAAAACCGCCACTCGCAAAAAGGACAGCGCAGGTTGCAAACACCGTTGGATTGGCCACTACCAGCACCGAGTTGGTCTGGAAGAAATCGATGAGGTCATGCATCGCTTCGGCTGCTCCTGAGGTGCGTTGTGACGCGTAAATTCCCAACGGCTCTGCTGCGGCCGCTCGCTCAGCAGGCGTTCATCGGCTTGCTCGACACGACGCCATTGGCAGAAGGCATCCCGGACTATCCGCCCGCACATTTCCGTGACTGGTCCCGATCTGATCGGAACGATGTTCTGTCCGACCGGTCACGCCGCGCTGTCGCGATCTCACCGACCGCCTACTGCTAATCTACATCTCATCAAATAAGGAATATATTCCTCTATCGTCAAGAGCTTCCTGACTTCGATGTTCTTATTCTGTCCACCATCAGCTGAGCTGGAGGCGAACCAGGGAACTTCGTTTACACCGATTGGGCGACGCCCACCGAGCGCCTTGCGGAGGATATCCGGACCGACAATTGGGTTCATCGGCGCGGACATTGGAACTCCACGGGCGCCAAACATTGCCGAACTCACGCAATAGTGGGAAGCTGCGCACTAGGGAGTACCCATGAGCAGCGTCACCACGCATTACGGCAGCGACGGCATCGTCGACCGCATATTGGCCGCGATCCCCGACGCCAAATTCGACAGTCTCAGTGCCGCGCAACTCTATCCGTTCGACCAGCTGCATGGCCGCGAGCTCATCGCCACGCAGGACCATGCTGCCCGTCTGGCCCCCTCGCCCACCGACCGGATCCTCGATATCGGCAGTGGCATTGGCGGTCCGGCG